>JBKKAI010000060.1:0-2759 GCA_046714815.1 Terriglobia bacterium
GGCCAGAGCTGAACGGCCGCGAACGCCGCGGCCAGGCTGATCGGGGCCGTGAGGGCAACGCGCTTGTTCGCGTCACCAAATGACGCTTCGGGGTCAGGCGCGGCCGGGAAGATAGCAAACCGCTCGGTGTTCACGTCGCTGGTACCCTGGTTGGTGGTCACGAATTCGTAGACCACGTCGGTTGCATTGGCAGATCGCAATTCCAGGCTGCCGGCCGAAGCGCCACCGGCGCCCGCGCCGCTGAGGTTGGTGCCGGTTACGATGGCCGGCCAGTTGAATGCAACCCCAGCCGGAATGTCGGCAAGGACAATGTTGAACCAGGTGTTGTTTGTGGCCCCTGCCGCAGGAATACGGGCATTCAGCGGGATCCCAGTGCCCGCACCGGAAATCACGTGCTGCACGAAGGCGCCGTTGAAGCCTTCCGTGAGGCGCACGCGGGCCGCGGTCGGCGTCCCGGTACACACCAGCAATTGGCCGGCGGAAATGGAAACAACCAACCCGTCCGCCGAAGTCGCCACGCGCGCCGTGCTGGGCGTGGTGAACAGCGACGAGCCGCTGGGCGTGGCGTTCAACCGGACGCTGATGTCCACGCCGGGCGTGGCTGCCGGGCTGAGGTCAACACGGCCTCGCACGCCGACGACCTCGATGAAATCCGTGCTGTCGCCGGTCGTCGCGATGCCGCCGGCCACGGTCACGGCCACCACGCATCCACCCGTCGTATTGCTGGTGGCGGTGTGGATCGTGTTGAGGGCGGTAAAGGAATTCGTGAGCGGAGCAGGACCGAAGTTCAGCCCGATCCCTGTGGTGTTGTTGTTGTCGCAGCCGATGTTCTCAAACAGGAACTCCAGCGTACTGGAGATAGTCGGGCCGGCGTTCAACGCGGTCACGCGGACCGCGCCCAACACTTCGGACCGCCCCGTGTGGATCACGAAGGTCGGTGTCGAAGTGATCTGGTAGGTGACCTGGGCTTCCGCTACGCCCGCGCCCACCAACAGGGCGCACAGAGCGATCAGCGGAACCAGGATTCTGGATTTGCGAAGTGCCATCTCGTTCTCCTTGTTTTTCACGTCAGAATTTGGTTCTTATGTTAGCCTTCAACCTTGCTTGCCACTCGGCCAGCCGGTCTGTCATGTCGCCGGCCGGCGACTACCCCTGCTGCTGCGCGCCCAACCACCTCCTTCGCATCCGACTTAATCTTGTGCGGGCCGTACACTCGGCCCTGCCGATTCGTATCTCCCAACAAGATTTAGACCTTGGTCCGCCCGGGGATGGTTGACGCGCTTCCTATTATCAATGTTTTCTCTTGCTCGCGTCAATACGGTTTTAAGCCACACGGCAGTTCTCCGTATGGTTCAACCGGGTTCCTGTCCCAAAACGGCCGGATGCGGGATGGCGCGTCTCGCTCCGGTTACTCGCAAACCGGGTTCACACGTTTCCTTCGAACAACCATATAGGAAGGCACCTTGTAAGGTATCAAACGCCAAAATGCCGTGTCAAGGATTTTTTGTTCGCCGGGTACCAAAAAAAGCCATCCGGCGCGATTCTGGCTTCCGCCGCCGGACTACCCTCCCCATGGCCCGAAAAGCAGGTCCCTCGCTTCGCTCGAAGCGAGGGACCTGCTTTTCGTTTTGTAAGTACCTCAGGCGGCTGGACCCGGGCTAGTCGCTGCGGTCGCGGATTGCCTTGCGCAATTCCCTCAGCTTCGAGCGCAGCTCGCGCGTGGCGGCGCCGGCATCGTCCAGATCGTGGATCACGCGCGGCGTCAACAGCACGATCAGCTCGGTGCGGGCATTCGACAGGCTGGTCGAGCCGAACAGCATTCCCAGGTAGGGGATGTCGCCGAGCAGCGGCACACGGCTCTTGGAAAGCACGCGGCTGTCCTGGATGATGCCGCCGAGCGCGATCGTTTCGCCGTCCTGCACGGTCACCTGCGTGCTCACCGAGCGCTTCTGAATCGTCGGTGACTGGATGGTCCCGGCCGACGGCGCCTGCGGCGAACTGACCTCCTGCTGCACCTTGAGCGTGACCAGCCCGCTGGAATTGATCCGCGGGGTGACGGTAAGGATCACGCCGGTATCGCGCTGCTGCACGGTATTGGCAAACACCGAGCTGCCGGCCAACTGCGCTCCGGCGGCGACGCCCTGCGAGGTCAGGATGGGGACTTCGGCGCCCACCTGGATGCGGGCGTCGGTGTTGTCGCTGGCCAGCACCGTGGGCGCCGAGATCACCCGCGTGCGGCTGCGGTTCTCCTGCGCATTCAGGAAAAACAGCAACTCGCGCGAGCGCCCCACCAGGGTCCCCAGCGAAAGGCTGATGCCGGGGTTGGGAAATTCAGTGGTGCCCGACACACTGAACTGCCCCACGGGGCGGCGGTCCACGTTGCCGCGCTGCTGCAGAAACGCCTCCACGCCGAAAGCCAGCGCGCCGTTCAAGGTGACTTCGTAGACCTTGGCCTCGATCAACACCTGGCGCGGAACAATGTCCAGGTCCCTCAGCGTCTGCCGGATCACCTCATAGTCCTGCGCGGTGGCTTGCACGATCAGCGCGTTGTTGACCAGGTCGGGCACGATGCGGACCTGGCTTTGCAGCAGTCCGCCGGCGGAGGCATCGGTGGTTTCCGCGGCTTGCGTTTCCCCACTCGGCGCTCCCGCCGCGCCGGCCGCCCCCGCGGTCCCCGGCGGGGGCGAAGCCCCCGGGCTGAACGCGCCCCCCAGCGGGCTGATGGCCCCACCGGACGGCCGCGCCGTCGAGCGGCCCCC
>JBKKAI010000061.1:0-2741 GCA_046714815.1 Terriglobia bacterium
GCATTACACGTCGCAAAGTGTTACGGCTTCGCGCAGCGAGGTCATGGGATCGCGGCGCGGGATAAACTCGTGTGCCATGTAGCCGGTGAATCCCGTGTCGATGATGGCCCGGGTAATGGTCGCGAAGTTCAGTTCCTGGGTCTCATCCAGCTCGTTGCGTCCGGGCACGCCGCCGGTGTGGAAGTGCGAAATATGCTGGATGTTGTCGCGGATGGTGCGGATCACGTCGCCTTCCATGATCTGCATGTGGTAGATGTCGTACAGCAATTTGAATTTCGGCGAGCCCACGCGCTTGACCAGATCCACGCCCCACGGCGTACGGTCGCACATGTAGTCCTTGTGGTTCACCTTGCTGTTGAGCAGCTCCATGCAGATCATCGTGCCCGTGTCTTCGGCATGGGGCATCACTTTGCGCAGGAACAGCGCGCAGTTGTCCAGCCCCTCTTCGTCGGACATGCCGCGGCGGTTCCCCGAGAAGGTGATCAGGTTGGGGACGCCGGCTTTGGCGGCCAGGTCCACGTTCTTGTGAAACTCGGCCTCGAGCCTGGCGTGGTTGGCCTTGTTGTTCGGCCCGTCGGCGATGGTGGCGCCGGTGGGGCCCATCGAAGGCTTCAGGCCATGCTTGAACACCGTGGGCCATTCATCGGGGCCGATCAGGTCAACGGCCACGATGCCCATGCCCGCCACCTGTTTGGACAGGTCTTCCAGCGTCATCTTGGGATAGCACCACTTGCAGACCGATTGCTTGATGCGCCCTTTCAGCTTCGGTTTCATCTCCTGGCTCCCCCCGACAGCCGCAGCCGTGGCTCCCGCCGCAACGGTGGCCAGCAATGCGCGGCGCGTCAGATGTTTCGAACCCGGAGCGTAACGCTCCGGGTTTGCTTTCTCGCTCATGT
This sequence comes from Terriglobia bacterium, assembly GCA_046714815.1. Classification (GTDB taxonomy): domain Bacteria; phylum Acidobacteriota; class Terriglobia; order JAJPHL01; family JAPKYU01; genus JBKKAI01. The sequence goes on from JBKKAI010000061.1 coordinate 897, forward strand.
CGCCTCCTGACCACCGCCCAAAAAACCGGCACAGGCAAGAATGCCTGTGTTATTTACCCCATCGAGGTGAACCGCTGCGGCTCGATCTTGTACAGCACGCGCACCTCGCCCGGCTGCCGGTTCGGGTATTTCTCCTTGTTCAGATACTTCTTGGCCATGCGGTCAATGTGTGCGTCGGCGCCCTCTTCGGTAATGTCCACGACGCGCCCGCGCACTTCGAGGTAGCGATACGGATTGGCCGGGTCCTGGATGGCCAGCGAAACGCGGGCGTCACGGCGCATGTTGCGGTCCTTTTGCCGGCCCTTGGCGGAATTGACCACAATGTTCTGGCCGTCGAAATCACACCACACGGGCGTAACCTGCGGCTGGCCGTCGGGCATCAGCGTCGCCAGGTTGGCGAACGCCGGCTTGCTGAGGAGGTCCTGGAATTTCTCAGGGATAGTTGGCATGAAAGTAAGTCTCCGCGCCCGGATTATAGCACCGGCCGGTGCTTTGCGCTGTGGCCGAGCGCCGTCAGGAAAATGGCGCTCTTGCCCAGCGCGTGCGGCGAGAAAAAAGCGACCACTTCGTCATCGTAAAACGTCAGCCCTGTGGCCCCCAGGCGCATTGCGTAGGCGGCCAGGTAAAGTCTGCCGCCCAGGATGCCGGCTTCCAGTTGGACGGCGCGGTAGCCGCGGTTGCCGAAGCGCGCGAACACCGCGTTCAAGTCCGCCAGGAAAAATACGGCGGCGCTCGAATCGGCGGGCAACTCCTGCTCCAGGCCCAGGTAGCCGCTGGTTCGCCGGAAGTCGCCCGGCTGGAGACACTCCAGGGCGGTCCGGTCGCGGTGGAAGTAATAAGCGCCCGGAGGGAGGCCGTCCACGGCGTGCGCCACCACGTACAGGTGGTTCCACTGCTGGCCGTTTTCGCTGAAGTCGGAAGGAATACCGCGGGTGGCGCGATCGAGTATGGTCGAGAGCTCGGCGAAGGTGATCGGCTCGCGCGCGAAAGCCCGCGACGAGCCGCGGCGCAGGACCACTTCTTCCACCGAATCCGGCGGCAGAGCGGATTCGTCCCGCGGCTGCAGCGGAACCAGGCTGCCGGAAACAGCGGGCGGGGAGGGAGTTTGTGCCGCGCCTGCGCCGGACCGGAGCGAAAGCTCCGGGCCGGCGCGCCCCGCCGCGACCTCTTCGGAGGAAGCGAGCGACGAAGCCGCGTGCATCTCGCGCATCGCCGGGTAATCCACCTCTGGGAGCGCGGGCATCTTGCCCGCCCCGGATTCGCCCGCGCTCCCAGGTCCTGCCTGTGCTTTTCGCCCGTCATTCCCCAGGGCCAGCATCGAGAACGCGACCTCGCGCCCGGTATCCAGGCCAAGCATCGCATTCACTTCGGCATCCACGAATCCCATGAAAATCTTCGCCGGGAGCCCGAGCGAGACGGCCGCCGCCAGCAGGTTCGCCAGCATCGTGCCGTTGTCCCACCCGAAGTGGCGGTAGGCGCGCGCCTGGTACTTCCAGGCGTTCCGCCAATACGTTCCGGCGAAGATAATTACCGCCGCAGCGCGCTCGAACGCAGGCTCGGCTGCGGCGCGCGCCACCACCCCACGATAATCTCCCGCGCGCAGGCGGCGAAGGGCTATGTCGCGCGGCGCGAAGTGATAAACACCGGCCGCCAGATCGGGCACTCCGCCGCCGGCCAGATCACCCGCAACCACGTACAACTCGAACTGGTAAAGCGCGCCGGTGCAGGCCGCGGCGCGGAACAGGATTTCGCCGCCCGCGTAGCGGCGTCGCCGCGTGATCCCGGCCGCCAGGTGCAACACCTGCGCCAGCGCTCCGAGGTCGAGCTCGCCCGCGGCTGCCACCT
>JBKKAI010000062.1:0-4589 GCA_046714815.1 Terriglobia bacterium
ATAGAAGCGCAGCCCCAGGTCCAGCGTCAGGCGGCGGTTCACCTTCCAGTTGTCCTGCACAAACCACTCGATGTTTCGATAGCGCGAGTGCCCGTGCGGATGCCCGTCGGCCTCGCTGTAGGAGTTCACGCTGCCCAGCACGGCGTTGGAAAAGGCGTAGTTGCTGTCGAACGGGTTGTTGACGTTGCGCCCGAAGTCGAACGTGCCGGTGAACAGCGTGGAGCGCGCCGCGTTGCGCGTGGTCTTCTCGATATAGATGCCGGCCTTGAGGTGATGGCGGCCCCGGATGTAGGTGAGGTTGTCGGACCAGTTCCAGATGTTGTTGGTCCCGAAGAACGGGAAGCGCTGTTCGATGTTGAGCTGCGGCGCGCTCTGCACGCCGCCGAAATTGGCGTTGGGGACCAGGCCCAGCGGGTTGATGCCGGGATTGAACTGCGGGATGCCCAGCCCGAGCTTCACGCGGTCATTGCGGTCAATCCCCTCCTGGTCGAGCGGGGACACGGTCTGCAGCGCGCGGTTTACGCCGAAGGTGAATTCATTGATCAGTTTGGGGTTGAAGGTGTGGATCAGCGTGCTGACCATGCCCCGGCTTTCGATCTGGTAGTTGATCGGGAACTGGTGCCAGTTGTTCGAGGCCAGCACGAAATTGAAGTCGCCCTTGAACGCTTCGTAGTTCTCGATGCCGCGCGCGTAAAACGTGGTTCGGGGACCGACGATCCAGTCCACGCGAAGGATCTCCTCTCGGCGCGGATGGTCAATCGTGCGCTGGAACTCGTAGTTGTAGGAGTAGCGCGGGTCCACGGCGTTCGGAAGGGGAAAGATATTGAGCAGGCCCTGGCCGGAGCGGTCAATCCGCGGGGTGGGAATGATGTTGCCCGGGAAGCACGCGGTGCGGACGGTTGCCGAGCAGGTACCCGCAAGAAGTGGGTCGCGGATGGGGATCACCGCGCCGTTGGTGTCCAGCGTGCGCGAAAAGTCGCCGTTGCGCTCGATGGCGCTCGGCACCGTGATGCGGCCCAGGCGGCTGGGCTCCTTGCGGGGCAGAAACTCCTGCGACCAGAAAAAGAACAGCTTGTCGCGGTTGCGGTTGATCCGGGGGATCAGGACCGGGCCGCCGATGGTGTAGCCGGGATAGTCGAAGCGATATTGCGGCCGCGGCGCGCCCCGCGAGTTGTTGAAGAACTCGTTGGCGTTGAGCGCCTCATTGCGCTTGTAGTAATAGGCCGAGCCGTGGAAGTCCCTGGTGCCGCCCTTGATGACGGTGTTGATCGTGCCGCCGGAGCTGCGCCCGTATTCGGCCTGGTAGTTGGTCAGCATCACCTTCAGCTCGGCCACCGCGTCGAGGCTGGGCGCCAGATACGGACCGGTCATCGAGCCGGTGTCCAGGCTGGAGATGCCGTCCAGCGTCAGGTTCACGCTGCCCGAGCGCGAGCCGTTGATCCGCAGCCCGGTCAGTCCATTCCATCCCGGGGCCTCGCGGTTGGCGGTGTCCACCACGCCCGGCAGCAGCCGCACGTAGGACAGGTAGTCGCGGCCCTTGACCGCCAGTTTTTCGAGCTGCGTCTGGCTGATGAGGCCGGTGCGCTCCGAGCTCTGCATCTGGATCGGAGTGGCCTCGGCCGTCACCGTCACGGTTTCGGTCACGGTGCCCACCTCCAGGCGAATCTGGCCCGCCACAACGCGCTCGGTGGCGGTGACCGCGATCCCCCGGCGCTCGAACTGCTTGAACCCGGGGTGCGTGATGCGCAGCGTGTAGGTGGCCGGCAGCAGCGGGCTCAGGACGAAACTCCCGCGCTCGTCGCTCGCCGCCGTGCGCGCCGCGCCGGTAGCCTCATTGATGAGCTCGAGCGCGGCGTTGGGAACGACGTTGCCGCCGGAGTCCACAACCACTCCGGCGATCGAGCCGGTGAGGCCCTGCGCCGGAAGGCGTCCTGTTGCCAGAACGATAGCCAAAACCACAAAAGCGAAAAGCAGGCAGAAACGTCGCATGGCGCCCTCCCCCGACAAATTTGGCGCGATAATAGCATGGACGGGGAGGGCGAGCGATGAATCTTTGGGTGAAACCGCGGCAGATGTACGCCGGGCCTTACAATGTCACAGGGTGAAACCGAGTTTGGCGGCCGCCTGTTTCTGCCGCTTGTCCAGCGTCAGAAAAACAAGGTCTTTCCCCCCGGGCGAGAGAAAGAGAGCACACGCCAGGTGCCACAAGTCGGCCCCTTTGAGGTAGCTCGATGAGCCGATGCGGTCGAACTCGTCGGTCAACGGACGATTGGGGTAGACCCAGGTGACCCACGACAGCAGCGCGCTGCCGTCACCCACTTTTTCACGGGTCAACGCGGAACGAACCTCCGCCTCGAGAAGATGGGAGGAAAGCAGCGTGTCAAAACCGCGCAGCCGCGTCGCCAGTCCGGCCGCGCCCGGTTCATCAAAGGCGATCGCCAGCAGACACGATGAGTCTATGTACGCGGCTTTCACTCGCGAGACTCCAGGAACCTTGCCAGCGCTCCGGGCCGCTTCGCCAGGGGCCTCAGCGGACTGGTCGGCCGAGCCCTTCGATCCACAATGCCCTGCTCCTCGAGTCGGCCAAGAGTTTCGGCCAGATTGAGCGGCACCTTCCGGATGGGAGAGACTTCCGCGACCTCCTTCCCACGATAGGCAATGATGACCCGCTGGCCGTTTCGCACTTTCCGAAGAATCTCACTGAACCTCGCCTTGGCTTCATAGGTTGAGTAGACTTGCGCCATACCGCCATTATAGACCAGTCTGACTGGTCCTGGTCCACTCTCCTCCCATTCAAGAGAGCTTCGGGTGCATGGTGTGCCAGCGGGTGGCTCGTTCGTAGCCGAGCGCGACACGCAGCGTCGTGGCCTCGTCATATAGCCGGCCGGTGACCATGAGCGATACCGGAAGGCCGTCCACGAACCCCGCTTTCAGCGCCACGGCGGGGTGGCCGGTCAGGTTGGTGATGGCCAGGCTGGCGCTGCGCGACGGAGCAACGAACGCGTCGCACTTCTGCATCAGCCCGTCCATCTGGCGCATCAGCAGCGTCCTGGCCCGCTGCGCCCGTATGTACTCCACGGCCGGGATGAAGCGGGAGGTGCGGAAGACGTTCGGCCAGTCGCCGGCACCCTGGGCCGTGAGCTGGTCAATTCCGCGGCTGCGCGTCAGATCGTCGAACGCCGCGGCGGCTTCGGCGCTCAGCACGAAGCGGATGCTCTGCGCGGGCACGTCGGGCAGCTCCACCGGCTCCAGGCGCGCCCCGGCGCGGCGCAGCGCCTCCAGCGCCTCGGCCAGCACCTCTTTCTGCTGCTCCCATTGCTTGCGCTGGTCGTCCGGGAGGCCCTGCGGCGCCTCCTCGAACTCTTTCTTCACGAACCCGATGCGCAATTTCGAAAGTGGCGTCTCCGTGTTCCACTCGAACGGGGCGTCCACGACGGTGTCATCGCGGCCGTCGGAGCCGTAAATAGCGTTGAAGACGAGCGCGCAGTCTTCCACCGTGCGGCACATCGGCCCGATCTTGTCCATGGTCCAGCTCAGGGCCATCGCCCCGTAGCGGCTCACCCGGCCGTAGGTCGGCCGCAAACCGGTAACGCCGCAGGCGGTCGAGGGAGAAACGATCGATCCCAGCGTCTCCGTGCCGATTGAGAAACCCACCAGTCCCGCCGCGGTGGCCGCGCCGGGCCCGGCCGACGACCCGCTGGAGCTTTTCTCCAGGTTCCAGGGAGTCCGCGTGGACCCGCCGAACCAGACACCGCCCTGCGCCAGCGCGCCCATGGACAACTTGGCGACCAGCACAGCGCCGGCATCGCGCAGCCGCTCGATGACGGTGGCGTCCAGGTCAATCACCTGGTTCTCGTAAGGCTTGGCGCCCCAGGTGGTGCGGATGCCGCGCGTCGCCAGCAGGTCCTTGGCGCCCCAGGGCACGCCGTGCAGCGGTCCGCGGTAGCGGCCGGCGCGAAGCTCCCGGTCGGCCTCCGCCGCCTGCGCCAGCGCCAGCTCTTCGGTCAGCGTCACCACGCATTTCAGCATGTCGCCGTGTCGCTTCAAACGCGCCAGGTACATCCTGGTCAAGTCGGTCGAGGTGATCTTGCGCGTTTCGAGAAGGGGCGCGAGCGCGGTGACCGGCGCGAAGGCAAGGTCTTCAAGCGACGGCCCGGCCTGCGCCGGCGTCCGCGTGAACTTCAGTTTCGCGTTCGGTGTGGAGCGGCCCGCCGGGCGCCGGCCGGGCAGGTAGGGCCGAAAGGTGATGGCCGGCTCGGTGTCCAGCGGCACCTCCAGCTTGCGCAGCGCCTCGTAACTCGCCAGGTTGCGGTTGACGCCCCGCAGCGCCATTTCCCGCTCGGGATCCTTAAATTCCAGGCCGGCGATTTTCTCGGCGCAGCCCAGCGCGTCCTTGCCGAACTTCAGCGGCGTGTTGTCCGGGCGCGCCTGGGCCGGCGCAGGATGGGCGCCCGCCGCGGCGCCCGTCGAAACCAGGCCCGCCGCCATGGCCATCGGCACGGCGCGCAAAAAACGGCGCCGTGCCATCTGAACAGTCTTTGATCGCGTGCGATTCTTCTTCATCGCTGCCTCCGGCCACACCCTAGCAC
>JBKKAI010000063.1:0-6160 GCA_046714815.1 Terriglobia bacterium
GGGATGACAGCCGGGGCAGGTAGCGAGTTTTGCAAGTATCTCTGGTGTCTGACTACGAACTCGATGTCGCTTTGTTTTTTGAGCTCTGAAGTTCTTCCCCGCCGCAAGCGGCCCGATCGCGTCCCTCGGCCTTGGCTCGGTAAAGGGCCTGGTCAGCGGCGCGCAGAACTTCGGCGGCGGTAGTGCCGTGGTCGGGTGATACCACGACGCCCAGCGACAACGTCACGCCCTCCAGCGTCCTTTCGCGGACCAGAACGCGCAGGCTCTTGACTTCCTGGCGGAGCAGTTCGGCGCGCTGGCAGGTGACCTCGAGCGAGGCTTCCGGCAGGATGACAATGAACTCCTCGCCGCCGTAACGGCAGGCGATGTCTTCGTCACGGGTGCGCTTCGTAAGAAAGGCGCCCATCTCCCGCAGCAGCGCGTCACCGGCCTCGTGCCCGTGTTCGTCATTGAAGCGCTTGAAGTGGTCCAGATCAATCATCATGATGCCCAGCGGCCGGTTGCGGCGGGCGGCGCGGCGCAGTTCGCGGTCGAGCGACTCTTCCAGGTAGCGCCGGTTAAACAGGCCGGTGAGTGAATCGCGGATGGATTGGATGCGCAGTCTCTCGCGCAGGCGCAGGTTGGCCACGGCCATGCCGACGTGCTCGGCCAGCGTAGCGGCCAGCCGCTGCTCCGACTCGGGCACGTCCCGCGGGCCGTCTTGCACGTGCAGCATTCCCAGCGTTTCGCCCTGGGCCATCATCGGGACGCACAGCGTGGCCTTTTTTGCTTCGGGGCCGATGTGCTGGCAGACCAGGCTGGCCGGCGAATCAAGGGACAGGTGCGGGCGGCCACGACGCAACGCCCAGCAAAGCTCGGGAGCAAACACCCGCTCGCCGGCCAAATCCGGGCCCCATACCGAGGCCGCTTCCACCAGGTTGCGCGAGCTGTTCAGCATGAACAGCGCGCCCGATTCGTCGGGGAAAAGCTTGCCGCCGAACTGGGTGATCACGCGATAGGCCTCTTGTTCGCTCAGGCAGGTCTGCAACAGGTCGCCCATCTCGTTCAGCAGCGCGCTTTCGCGGTTGTGCCGCTGCAGCTCGCTGACCCAGCCGGTCAACTGTTCGTTGGCTTTCTGCAGTGCTTCTTCGGTGCGCTTGCGGTCAATCGCCGCGGCCAGCACGTTGGCGATCGCCTGCAGGAAGTGAATGTCGTCGCTGGTGAACTTCAGCCGCCGCGTCGAGTGCGCGCCCAGCACGCCGAACGGCCGCTCCCGTCCGTGGATGATAACGCTCAGCCCGCTGACGACTCCGTGGTCGTGCAGCAGCGCCGGGCCGCTGAAGCGCGTTTCCTCGCGCAGGTCTTCGACGATCACCGGCGCCCTGGAGAGCAGCGTAAATCCGTCTTGCGAGTCGGCGCCGGCGCTGACCACGGTGTTGCCGACATAGTCGTCTTTCCAGCCGGTTCCAGCGCGCAGTACCATAGCGCTGTTGTCTGTCAGCAACTTGAGGACTTTACAGTATTCCACCTCGAGCACCTGGGCTACGAGCGCAACCGCGTCCTCCATGAGCGCCGAAAGGTCTGTTCCGGCCAGCGCGCGCTGCCCTAACTCCGCCACCGCCGCTTGCTGCCTCGCGCGGGCCCGGAGTTCCTCATCCGCGCGCTTTCTTCGGAACTTGAGCACGGGTGCCTTCCGGTTCAAGGGGACGGCTTCCCTACGGGCCGCCATAGTACCTCCTGGACCTTGGTTACTAGCGGTGCAATTGAACTTCCAAAGGCGCCGGCCTCCAAAGGCCTTGGAGTACACGGCAGTTAGGCCTCTTCTGGCCCCGCCCAAACCTGCCGCCGTGGCTCAAAAGGTAACTAATGTCCTAAAACAGAAGGCTCCGAGGGAGGTCCACGCCACCAGGAAAGGCAGGCAATGTCATTCTACAAAGCATTTAGTTTCAATAAATTAGGCGTTGGCAAACACTTACCTCGCAATTATCCTCCGCTCCATTGACCTGTCCCTTCTCCACGTAAAGAGTAGATGCGACCGGCGGGCCGCGTAAGGCGGGCGTGGCCGTCGGCTGAGTGTGGTTTCTCCTCGCTCGCAATGCGAAGTCGAGGGGTCGCGAGGGTTGGGCTTCACAAAATTCAGGAGGAGATATGAGCAGGCAAACGTTCAGCCGCGTTGTTCTGTTTTTGGTGGTAACGGTTCTCTGTGCCGGCCAGATGTTCGGGCAGGGGTTTCAGGGGACGGTGCGTGGCGAAGTTCGTGACGCCAGCGGCTCCGTCGTCCCCGGCGCTACCGTAAAGCTGAAGAACGACGCCACCGGCGAGTCGCGCACGCAGCAGACGACATCGGCCGGCACGTTCAGTTTCCCCGAGCTGTTGGTGGGCGCCTACACGGTCGCGGTGGAGGCCGCCGGATTCAGCACCTACACCCGCCCCGGCGTGGAAGTGAAAGCCAACCAGGTAGTGGAAGTGCTGGCGACCCTGCAGGTGGGCGATGTGAAAGTAGTTGTGGAAGTGGGAGCGGGCGCGGAACTGGTGCAAACCTCGACGGCCCAGTTGGCCGGCGGAACCTACGTTCGCGAGGCAATCGAGCTGCCGATGGGCGGGCTGGAAGGCGGGCGATCCACCGGCTCGCCGCTCAACCTGGCGGTGCTGGCGCCGGGCACGACCAGTATGCCCGGAGGAATGGCCGGCGTCGGCGGCTCGATCGGCGGCCATCGCCCCCGGCAGAACAACTTCGTGATTGACGGATTGGACAACAATCTGCCCAGCGTCACCGGGCCACTGGCTTCTATCATCCAGGACTCCGTGCAGGAGTTCACGCTGCTGACCAATCAGTTCACCGCCGAGTTCGGCCATTCGGCCGCCGGCCAGTTCATTACCGTAACGAAGTCGGGCACGAACAAACTGCACGGCGGCGGCTGGTGGAACCTGCAGAACCGGGACCTGAATTCGCTGGACAACATCACGCGCTCGATCACCCGGCCCGGCGCCGATAAGCCGCGCTACGACTGGAACCGCTTCGGCGGCCAGCTTGGCGGACGGATCCTCAGGGACCGCTGGTTCTACTATGGGGCCTACGAGTACCGCAATCTGACGCTGGCCGGGGCGCCATCCGGGCAAATCCTGGTGCCGACTTCGAACGGCTTGGCCGCACTGCGTGGGCTGGCTTCGAACCCGGCGAGTGGCATCAGCCCGATCAATGTTGGCATCCTCGCCGATCAGGTGCCCGCGGCGTCGGCCGGCACACGAACGGTCAACGTGACCAACGAGGCTCTGGCCGCTCCGAACAACCTTGTGCCGATCGAGATCGGTACGTTCTCCGCGGTGACGCCGAATTTCAGCCGCGAGCACATCTACCTGGTCAACAGCGACTTCTTGACGGGCCGTCACCGCTTCAGCGGCCGTTACAGCGGGCAGGACCAAAGCACGATCGCCGCCGGCGCCCTGCCGGTTCCCGCGTTCAACAGCAACAGCCCGCAGATTGTGCGGCGCGCCACTTTCAGCGACGTGTTCACCATCACGCCGCGCCTGGTGAACGAGTTCCGCGCCGCCTACAACCGGTTCACGGCGAACAACCCGGTGGACCTGCCGGCGGGCCCCGGTGGCAATGACGTCTTCGCCAATTACTCGATCACCGACCTGAGCCTGGCGATCGGCCCGCTTAGCAATTTCCCACAGGGCCAGGCCAACAACATCTACCAGCTCGTAGACACGCTGAGCTGGAGCGCCGGACGCCATACCATCAAGGTCGGCGGCGATGTTCGCAATATCATCGCCACCTCCACCTTCCTGCCGCGGCAGCGCGGCGAGTACATCTGGAACAGTCTGGATCTGTTCGTGCGCGACACGTTCCCGACCGCTTTGGCGGCGCGCGGCGCGGGCCTGGCGAATTTCGCGCAGAACCGCACCGCCACCTTCGGTTTCCTGCAGGACAACTGGAAGATCCATCCGCGCGTAACGCTGGACCTGGGGGTTCGCTACGAATTCACCACGATTGCGCGGGACTCGAACCTGCAGGACCTCAACAGCATCGCCAGCATCCCCGACTTCCGCGCTAACCCGGTGTTTTCCACGTTGCCGGCGGGCCACCAGGAGACACTGCTGCGGCACCTCGGGCCGTCGCTGATTTTCCGCACGCCCCGCCCCGACCGGAATAACTGGGCGCCGCGCATCGGCCTGGCCTGGGACGTGTTCGGCGACGGGAAGACCTCGTTCCGCGCCGGCTTCGGCATTGCTCACGATGTGCTGTTCGGCAACCTGGCGCTGCTGGGACTGCCGCCCCAGGTTCAGACGGAGTTGAGAGAGCTGAACGTTTGCACCACTCCGGGCCCGCCGCGCTGGTGCGCGCAGGTGCCGGCCGGCGGCAATCCGCAGAATGTGCCTGCGATCAGCTTCCGCAACATCGGCTTCATCGAGGGCGGCCAGTATCCGGCGCTGCTGCCTCCGGGCGCGCTAACCAACCCCGCGGTCGCACGCGGATTTACCCAGGCCTATTTCTTTGACGACGAGGTTCCGGAGACTTACACCTGGTCGGCTTCCCTCCAGCGGCAGATCGGGCAGAGTTGGCTTGCCGAACTCCGCTACGTCGGCAACCACGCCATCAATCTGCCGATCCAGCGTTGGGCCAACGCCGGAGTTCCGCTGCCGGCGAACCTGCCTACGTTCTTCTCGGAATCCGAGGCGCGGGCCGCCAGTTTCGCCGGCCGGCCCACACAGGCCAACCTGCTGGCCGCGCAGAACCTGCTGCTGATTCCGTTCGGATTCAACGGCGTCACCACGATGTTTACGCCGGACGGCCAGTCCTGGTACCACGGCGGGTCAGCCATTCTCACCAAGCGCTTCTCGCGCGGCCTTCAGTTCAGCACGAACTATACCTGGTCAAAGACCATTGACTTGATCGAGAACGAGCTGAACACCAGCCAGATGAACCCGCGGCGGCCGCTCGACATGATCAACATTTTTGCCAACAAGGGCCTGTCCGGACTGCACCGCGCGCACAAGTTCGTGGTCCACTGGCTCTGGAACGCGCCGGGCTACAAAGGCGGCAACGGCTTCCTGAAGCGGGCGCTCGGCGGCTGGCAGTGGAACGCCAGTTGGGTGGCCGAATCGGGACAGCCCGTTACGATCACCTCGCGCCGCGACTTGAATGGCGACGTGGACACCGCCGGCGACACGGCCATCCTCAACCCCAACGGCCAGGGCAACACCAGCACGGACTCCAGCTTCGTCTGCTTCCGCGGCGGCGTCACCAGCATCTCGACAACCGCCGCCGGTTGCGGCGGCTCCGCGAATATCGTGGGCTACGTGGCGCAAAACCCCAACGCCCGCTACGTCCGCGGCCAGTTCGGCGCCGGATCCCAGATCGGGCGCGGCACCATCATCTCCCCGGGCATGAACGTGTGGAACATGTCCATCGTCAAGAACACGCCGGTGTGGGGCGAGGGCAGGAACCTGCAGTTCCGCGTCACTCTGTTCAACACGTTCAACCACCCGAACTTCATCGTCGGCCAGGGCTCGGCGTTCCCCACCACGGTCGCCGCGCAGACCCAGTTCGGCTACGTGGTCCCGGGCGCGCCGCAGTTCCTCGACAAGACCATCTTCAGCGGCGGCCTCGGGAATGCGCCCTTCCAGCGCCTGATCGAGTTCGGCCTGAAGCTTAATTTCTAACGTCCCTCCCTGACCCTAAACCCCAGCTATTCAATGTGGGGCGCATGGTTCGCTCGTGCGCCCCACCCCCCCCCCCCCCCCGCTCCCAACGTTGTTCCGGCTGCTGCTCATTCGCAACATTCGCGTTCCTGGGTCATAATCACTGGTTCATGGATTTCATCTCGGACTTCATCCGCCTGCTGCAGCAGTACCTCGATCCCAGGACCATCGCCGCCGCCGGGTACATAGTGCTGATCCTCGTGGTCTTTGCCGAAACCGGACTGGCCGCCGGCTTCTTCCTTCCCGGCGACTCGCTGCTCGTGGTGGCCGGGCTGTTCGCGGCCAAGGGCGATCTGAACGTTTACATCCTGCTGAGCACGCTGTTCGTGGCGGCGGTCGTCGGCGACGCCGTCGGCTACTATACCGGCGCGAAGCTGGGCCCACGCCTATTCACTCGCCAGGAGTCGCTGCTTTTCAAGCCCAGCCACCTGCAAAAGGCCCACGCCTTTTACGAGAAGTACGGCGGCAAGACCAT
>JBKKAI010000064.1:0-3565 GCA_046714815.1 Terriglobia bacterium
AGCCAGCCGGTGCGCAGGATGAGAAGCTCACGTTCGCGGGCGGGGAGGGTGTTCCGGTAGAGAATGTGGGTGCCGAATACGCCCCAGCGCTTGAGGAGCTTTGGGTGCGCGGCGAGGGTGCGGTAGATGTTGAGGACGCGGCCGTCGCGCTCGACCTGCTTAAGAAACTCGCGCGCTTCATCGTCCAGATCGGCGTCCGAGAGCGGCGGGAAACGTGGTTTTGTGAGTCGCATGCTATGCCTCCTGAAAGTAGGTTCAGGTAGCATAGCACGGCGGGCCGAAAACCCGGGGGGAAGAGGCGGAGCGGCCGGCTGGACCCCTAACCGGTCCGAGCGGCGAGTCGTGGGCGACGTTCCCGGATGGATCAGGTGCGACGCTGGCTCAGATACCTGGAGGGGTGTCCGCTGCTATTGTCCTCGGTCAGCATCCACTCCTGTCCACAGTCGCCACACTGAAGGTACGTGTAGTCCGTGGCGGCGCTGCCGGCGGCGGTGTGCCCTCCGGTTTTTTTCAGCCCCTCGACCATGCGATTCCTTCCCGCCCGGAACTCGCCGACTTCAGCGCGCTCGTGGCATGGGCGGCACATTTCCTCAATCATGCGAATCTCTCCAGCTGCGTAGAAGGGTCTCGTTCATACTGACTCGTACTTTCTTGGCCCGCGCGGATGGTCAGGGTGCTTGTTGGACGTGGCCACCGGGAACGTCCTGCCTCGGCAGGCCGGATGAGCGGTAAATCCACGATGACGGGCGTTTTACGAGGCTGTTCATGAAATCGCGATGTTCGCCGCAGCCTTTACACACCCCTTCACTGCTCGGTCCATTCTGTAGGCCTATCAACCAGTGATGGGCGTGCTGAGGGAGGCCAGGCTCGCCCGTTAGAGAGATGCCTGGCAGTGGCTCGTTCACTGAATAATCCCCTGCAAAGAAAGCCCCTTCGCCTGGCAAGTGCTTCGGGTAGCCTCGAGAGATCGCCGGCAGCCCTTGCAGATTAGGGGCGCGCCATATCCCAACTCATCAGACAGCGCCTGTTCGCGGGCGCTGAAATCGAAGGAAAGAATACAGCGCGAACCGGGGAGACTCTTGTCGTGATAGATGATGGTGACCTCGTTCCCGACGTGAAGCTGGGATCGGTTCGGGTCACACGAGCCCAAGTCGCAAGGCTAAAGCCTGCGGGGCCCAAACGTCCAACTGTTGACTTCAGCATACCACAGGCGCCGCGAGGGGCAGCAGGGATCTACATCACGCACGGCGGGATGCGCACTCTGGAGCGGGGGACGGGTATCGAACCCGCGACCCTCTGCTTGGAAGGCAGATGCTCTACCACTGAGCTACCCCCGCTCTCCCGCACAGTATAGACTGCGGGGCCGCGAAATCGCGGCCCCGCGTTGCGTCACGGCAGCAACTGCCCGATGTCGGTGCAGGGCGGCGGCTCGTTCTGGATGACCGATAGCCCGGCAACGGAGCGAAGGATCTTCAGAGCGTCGACAGAGTTGACGCTTCCGGAGCAATCCACGTCGCCGAACACCCCAGCGAGTGTGAGCACCGTCCCTATGTCGGGACAGGGTTCGTTCTGATTCACCCCGAGCCCAGCGCCGAAGCGCAGGACGAGCAGAGCGTCCACCGAGTTCACCGCGTCGGCGCAGTTCACGTCGCCCTGATTCAGCGGCGGCTGGGGGACGCCGATTACCGCCTGACATTCAGAGAACTCGGACGTGTTTCCTGCCGGATCAGTGGCGGTGGCGGTCACCACGTGACCGTTGGCAGCCACCCCGGGCACCGTTACGTTGAACCCAATGCTCCCGGCCCCGTCCGTGACGACGCTTGCCGAGCCGATGAATGTTCGGCCCTCTCCGAATCCGGACGGATCGCAGCTGATATCCGAGAAGAAGTAGATCGAGAACGTAGTGTTCGCGGTGCTGTTCAAGGTGCCATCGATAGTGGTGGCAGATAGCGTACTGTTCGCTGAAGTCAGGTCGGGGTAGTTCTGGAGATTGTTCGGCCCTGTGTCAGAGTCGCCGGGATCATTGGCGGTAACGCCGTCCGGGAACAGATCAATACCCAGGCCACCGTTAGAGAAAATGGTGCTCCGCTGAATCCTGTTCCCCGTTCCGCCCGTGGCGTCCACCACCACACCGTCGCCTCCGTTGTAGGCGATCACGTTGGCATCCGCGGCGTTTGGCCCGCCTGTCACGTTGTTGCTCGCAAGTCCGCCCAGGCGCACTCCGTCGAACTGGTTCCCCAGGGGGCCAGTGCCGGAGGCGTTGGTCCCAATGAAGTTGCCGATGATTTGGTTGCCGGTCGCAGTGACTCCGTTCACGTACACCCCGGAGTTGTTGCCGGAGATGATATTCCGATCAGATACAGAGGAGCCTCCGACTGTCGTGTTCGGCGCGCCGTTGATAAATATGCCGTGGGAAATGTTGCCCCGGGCCGCCGTGGCGCCGAAGTCAGTGCCTATGTAGTTGCCGACGATTGAGTTGCCCGACGACCCAGAGTCGAGTAGCTGAATTCCGGCAGCGTCGTTGCCGGAGATAACGTTCCGCGCGCCGCCGGCGCCGCCGATGACGTTGCCCGGAGCACCCGAGACGAATATTCCGTCACCAGCGTTACCGAGCAGGGTATTGCCGTCAGACGCCAGACCGATGTAGTTGCCCTGGACTTTGTTTCCGGTCGCAGCGGCACCGGCGATCTCAACGCCGCGGCCCCCGTTCCCAGACAGGATATTGCGAGCGGAGGAAGACGTGCCTCCGATTGTGGTGCTGGGAGCGCCAACGATCAGCACGCCGTCGTTGGCGTTGGGCATCTCAATCATGCCTGTGACATCGGTGCCAATGTAATTACCCTGGATCAACGTGCCGGTGGCCCCCGATCCGGAGACCACGATACCGCTGGAGAAGAAGGAAGCGCCGTTACCGGAGATGATGTTCCGCGCGGCCGTGCTGGTGCCGCCGATGACGGTGTCTTTAGCATTGGTTATGACGATTCCATCCTTGAGGTTGCCGGCACTGACCGTTCCATCGTGATTGGGACCGATAAAGTTCCCCTGTATCTGCGTGCCGGTAGACCCGGAACCCGACACGTCGATCCCATACCAGAAGTGATTCGAAATGACATTTCCGGTGCCAGACGCGGTGCCGCCGATGATCGTCCCTGGAGCGCCGTTGATTCTGATTCCGCTGGTTTGGATGATCGAGTTGCCGTTGCCGATCCCGGCGGCGGCCTCACCTGCGGCTGTAGTGCCGATGTAGTTGCCCTGAATTATGTTGCCAGCCGCCGCAACGCCACCGGCAACGTCGATGCCGTCGTTACCGTTCCCGGAGATGACGTTCCGCGCGGCAGCAGTAGTGCCGCCGATGGTGTTACCGCCAACACCCTGGACGGCCACGCCGTCACCAAGGTTCCCCACTTTGATGGTTCCGCCCGGGTCGAGCCCGATGATATTTCCTGCGACGAGGTTGCCGGTGGCTCCGGCGGTCTGTATTCGAACGCCGCCAAAGTTTCCGGAGATTACGTTGCCTGCGCCGGCTGCGCTGCCTCCGACGGTGTTGGTGAGCGCTCCGTCGATC
>JBKKAI010000065.1:0-7583 GCA_046714815.1 Terriglobia bacterium
CGTAGTGCGCGCCGATGATGATAACTTCGTCGGCCACTGCCGGATCGCTGCCGGGAATCAGCCCGGCGACATTGTCCAGCTCCCGCACCCGGCGCGAAACGTCCACCCGCATTTCCAGTGTCGCGGGCAGGCCCACCGACTGGCTGGAGAGATCGCGGTCAATCGCCGCCTGCCGTTCCTTCAGGTCCTTGCCGGCGCCGGCCAGCAGAGCCTCCGCCACCTGGCGCCGGACGTGGATCGCCGGCAAACCCAGGTGCTCCGGGCCGGTTCCCGTTGCCGGATTGATCAGCGCGTCGTCCTCCGCCTCGTGCGCGTGCAAATCATTCACCAGCAGCAGCGCCGCTGCGCCGTGGAGCCGCGCATTGACCGCCTTCTCGACGATCCCAGCGTGACGAGTGAGCTGCCTGCCGTTGAAAATACTCTTCTCGTCCTGTTCCTGCGGTTCGTGCCGCAGCACCAGCACTACTTTCCCTTTGACGTCGAGGTGCGCGTAGTCGTCGTACCGGTATTCCTGGGCGGTGATGCCGTAACCGGCGAACACGACCGGCGCCGAGATGCTCCCGGCCTCGCTGATTCCGAGCGGCACGAAATCTTCGCCGGCCTTGTACGCTTTTCGGCCCGGCGGCAGCGCGACAATCAGCTTGTTGTTCGGCCCGGCGCTGGCCCCGGTGGTCGCGCGATACTTCTGCAGATAGCTTCCCTTAACCGGCTGCAACCCGCAGCTTTGAAACTTGGCGGCGATGTATCGCGCCGCCTCCTGCAGCTCCGGCAGGTCATTGCCCCGCCCTCGGAGCCGTTCTGAGGAAAGTGCCTTGACGTGCTCGATGTATCGCTGCGGCGAGATTTCCGGCCGCACCGTGACCGCGAGCGTCAGGCAGACAAGGAGGATCCTTAATTCACGCATAGACCGATATCGTAACCCGAATCAGGCGAAGGGCGGATGCTTCCCGCGGCGGGTAGGCCGCCGTTGGGTTACAATGCCCCAAGTCATGAAGCTTTCGGAAATCTGCGTCCGGCGTCCCGTCTTCGCCGTGATGCTTATCTCATTCCTGGTCGTTCTGGGCATCTTCTCGTTTCGCGACCTGGGGGTAGACCTGTATCCCAAGGCCGACCAGCCCACTGTCTTCGTCTACGTCCGGCTGCCTGGCGCGACGCCGGAAGAGGTCACGACCCAGGTCGTCCAGCCGCTGGAGGAAGCCATCAGCTCGATCAGCGGCCTCGATGAACTGCGTGCCCGGGTAACAGAGGGAAGCGGGCGCATTTCCATCCAGTTCGTGCTGGACCGCAGCATTGACGCGGCGGCGCAGGATGTGCGCGAAAAGGTCGCCGGGGCGTTTCGCAGCCTGCCGCCGGGTGTGCTGCCTCCGGTGATCCAGAAGGCCGATCCGGATTCAGCCGCGGTGCTTTCGATCGTCGTGGCCGGCGAGCGCAACCTCCGCGAGCTCACCGAGATCGCCGACAAGCAGGTTCGGCGGGTTCTGGAAACAGTGGACGGCGTCGGCGAAGTCTCGATGACCGGCGGCCGGCAGCGCCAGATCCGGATCCTGCTCGATGCGGACAAAATGGCCGGCTATGGCTTCACGCCGCAACAGGTGCAGCGGGCGCTGACGCAGGAGAACGTGGAGGCCCCGGGCGGACGCCTGGTGCGGGGCGACACCGAGTTCGGTGTGCGCACCATGGGACGCATGGGCGCACCCGCCCAGTTCGGCGAGATTATCGTGGCCAACATCGGCGGCGCGCCCGTAAGGATGCGCGACATCGCCCAGATCGAGGACGGCTACGGCGAGTTGCGCACCTATGCCGCGATCAACGGCCGCGATGCCATCGTGCTGGAGGTACGCCGCCAGTCCGGCACCAACACGGTGAAGATCGTGGATGCGGTCAAGGCCAAGCTCGCTCAACTGGAGCGCACGCTGCCGCCGGGAGTGCGCCTGGAGCTGATCCGCGACGAATCACTGTTCATCAAGGCCTCCATCCACTCGCTGCAGGAGCACCTGCTGATCGGCAGCCTGCTGGCCAGCCTGGTCGTGCTGCTTTTCATCCGCAACCTGCGCACGGTGCTGATCGCCTCGCTGGCCATTCCCACCAGCATCATCACCACCTTCACGGTGATGCGATACATGGACTTCACGCTCAACAACATGACGCTGTTGGGCCTGACGCTGGCGGTGGGGATCGTGATTGACGACGCCATCATCGTCCTCGAGAACATTTACCGCTACATCGAGGAAAAAGGATATCCGCCGAAACTGGCCGCGGTGGAGGCCACCAAGGAAATCGGGCTGGCCGTGATGGCTACCACGCTGTCGCTGGTCATTATCTTCATTCCCATCGCCTTCATGACCGGCTACGCGCGCCGATTCGTGAACCAGTTCGGGTGGACGATGGCCATCGCCATCCTGGTTTCCCTACTGGTGAGCTTTACGCTCACTCCCATGATGAGTTCGGTGATGCTGCGGAGCCGTGCCAGGCGCGAACCGGAGGGTTTGCCGGAAGGCATGCCCGGCGAAGCGAAAGCGGAGGCGCAGTCCCGCCAATCTGGCTTCTTTCACGCACTTGATGCGCTCTACGGCAGAGCGCTTGACTGGTCCCTGAACCACCGCCTGGCCATCCTGGCCATCTGCGTGGCCACGTTGGCATCGGCGCCGGTGCTGAACAAACTGGTCGGCCGTGATTGGATCCCGCTCGACGACCAGAGCGAGTTTCAGGTGATCACGGACTTCCCGGAGGGCACCTCGTTCGAGGGCACTGTGCGGCCCTTGAAAGAGATCGCCACGAAACTGGAAAAGATGCCCGGCGTGCGGTTCGTTTACCCCTCGGCGGTGGAGCGCGTGGGGCACGCACACGTCTACGTTCACCTGGTGCCGGCAGGCAAGAGGGACCTCGATTCGGAAGGTGTGGGCGAGCTGGCGCGGCAGGTCATGGCCGGCTATCCGCACGTCCGCAGCCGCGTGCTGATGCCCACCGCCCTCGGCGCCAGCGAAATGTGGTATCCCATCCGCCTCAGCGTGATGGGGCCGGACCTGCGTGTACTCGCCGATCTTTCCCGCAACCTCGCCGAGGAGATGAAGAAAGAGGTTGCGCTCAAGGATGTGGACGTCGGGCTGAACCTGAACAATCCGGAGCTCCAGGTGCGCATTGACCGGCAGCGCGCCAGCGAGCTGGGCGTCCGCGCGGCCGACGTGGCCGGTGCGGTGCGCCTGTTCATGTCCGGAGATGACGAGATTTCCACCTACAAAGAAGGAAACGAGCAGTACCCGGTCACCATGCAGCTTCTGCCGGAGCAGCGGGACAATCCCTTGATGCTGGCGCGGCTGATCCTTCCGTCGTCGCGGCTCGGACAGGTTCGTTTGGACTCGGTGGCCTCCATCGAGCGCGGCGCCGGGCCGGTCCACATCGAGCGCTTCAACCGCCAGTTTTCCACCAGCGTCTCGGCCAACGTTGCGCCGGCGGCGGCGCTCGATTCGGCGGCACGCGCCACGGCGGCCGCCGTCCAGCGCGTTTCCCTTCCCCCCGGCTATACCACCCGCTATTCCGGCCATGTCAAGATCATGGACGAGACCAGCTACAACCTTCTGATGGCCCTGTTGCTGGCTTCCATCTTCATGTACATGGTGCTGGCCGCTCAGTTCGAGAGCTTCCTGCACCCGTTCATCATCATGCTGACCCTGCCGCTGAGCATTCCGTTCGCGCTGTTCTCGCTGTGGGTAACAGGCCGTTCTCTGAACCTTTGGAGCGCGCTCGGGGTTCTGCTGCTGTTGGGGATCGTAAAAAAGAACGGCATCCTCCAGGTGGACTACACCAACCGCCTGCGGGAAGCGGGAATGCCCTTGCGAGAAGCGATCGTGGAAGCGAACCATGTGCGGCTGCGGCCGATCCTGATGACCACGTTCGCCATCGTGGCGGGCCTGATCCCCACCGCCCTGGGCATCGGAGAAGGCTCGGCGCAGCGCTCGGCGATCGCGGTAACCATCATCGGCGGGCAGACCCTCTGCCTGGCGCTGACGCTGCTGATCGTTCCGGTCACCTACGAAATCTTCGAAGAAGCACGCGCCGGCCGCCGGGAGTTTACGCTCAGGGCCACTGGCCGCATCCGAGACGGCTGGTTCCGTCTTTCGGCGCGGACCTCCCGACTGTTTTCCTCTTTTTTGGGACTGCTTCGCTGAACCCGTACTTTCGTTCTAGTACCGTCCTATCGGTACTGTTTTTTTTCAACCTCGCGATTGAACCTTGCGTGCAGGGGTGATGGAGCATAGGCTAGGCCCGGATATGAAACGGCAAGAAGCCCGCGGGTTCACTTTGATTGAGTTGATGATTGTGGTGGCGATCCTGCTGGTTCTGGCCGCCCTGGCGATTCCCATGCTGCTCCGGTCGAAAATGGCGGCCAACGAGGCCGCCGCCGTCGGCGGGACGCGCGTGATTATCCGCGCTGAAGTCGCTTACGCCATCGCCTTCAACTCCGGGTACAGCGCCGACCTCTTTTCGCTCGGGCCGCCCGCGGCGATCGGAACCCCTCCCAGCGCCGCTCGCGCCGATCTGATTGATTCGAGCCTCTCCGGATTTACCCCGGGCACAACGATCGTCACCCGTACCGGCTACCTCTACACGTACACGCCGCAGGGGTCTTTCCCGGACATCACCGCCTACCAGGTTACCGCCGCGCCGGCGATCCCCGGTTCCACGGGGAACCGTTATCTTTTCGCAGATCAGTCGCTGGTGATCCGGTCACGACGCGGCGCCGCGGCCACCGTCAGCGATACTCCCATTCCGGACTAATACGAACGAACCCGAACGAGGGCCTTGAAATCAATGGCTGCCGGATCGGCGCCGGCATTGGCGCCGGCGAGCGGGATTGAAATCGCCACATCAACTTTCTTGCAGATTGTCTCGGTGCACGCCTGACCGCCGAGAGCGACTCGTGCCGGACCTGCCCCCGAACGCCGGACTTTGGCCACGAACAGAGCCTGCCCGTCGAAGCCCCAGGTGAACCAAAGTAACTCCGGCCTCGAAAAGTCTTTCGGCCGAGACTGATACCACGGTCCGGCCACCTCCAGTCCCTGGGCCAGTCTGATTTCCGTAGGACTGTCAATGCCCAGCGACTCCCTGCCCGCGAGTTTCTCCTTCGCCCGCTGTTTATTGTCCATCGCCAGGGTGTGCCACCCAGCCTCATGGGTCGCCTGGACGATCAGAAACTCACCGGCCAACCTGGCCCGGTATGAAACGCACCGTTTAAGCTCGTGACGCACCTCGACCGCTTCCGTCCACTCGCCCGCCCGAGCCGCCGCAGTGCATGCGGCGAAAACAATCATCCCCTTCACCGCGGTCCGCCTGGCCAGTTTGATCACTTGCGAAAACCCGTCCTGTAAGTTTTGGCCTGCATCCGTATTCGCTTGCCGTCCCGAACCAGGTCCAGCGTGACAGTTTGTCCGGCGGTCGTTCGCAGCTTGATGAACAGCTCCGCCGTATTCGCGATTTGGTCCCGCTGAACACCGTCAACCCCAAAGACGATGTCCCCGACCCGCAGTTCGTGACTCTTCAGCAACTCGACGGCGAACTTGTCCACATAGTTCACCTCGCTCGCAAACCCGTCGGCCTCGAGCCCATGCTTCTGTTTTTCGGACGCGGTCAGCGGACGCGATTCGAAATAGACCCGTGAGTCCACCGTAAAGTGCCGGAACCCCAGATCGGTCCACCACCAGCGTTCGGGCAGGGCAATCAGGAGTTCGAGAGACTCTCCGCCCCTTTCGACCGTAATCCGGACATGCTCGGCGTTTCGCACGACCTTGTCGTAGTAATGCTGAAGATCGCCAAACGTCCAGACCGGCGTTCCGTTCAATCTTGTAACGCGGTCGCCCGGCTTCATTCCGGCCGCCAGAACGGCTTCCCGAGCCTCTTTCACAACCAGCCCCTTCTCTACGTCCAGGTGGATACCCAGCGTCTGGATGTCCGGCGAACGGTAAACGTGGGTCAGCTTGTCGAGGCTGCCATCCTGTTCCCGGTGGATGTTCTGATAGTCCCCGATCAGATGGCACTCCACGCAGTTATTCTGCGCGATTGTTCGCGCAACCAACAGAGGGATCTCACGCGCGAACAGCGGCTTGGGCCGTTCTTTGCTCTTCAGCTCCCCTTGCCGGTACCGCCGATGTAATTCCAATCCCTGCTCCAGTGCCAGTTCCAGACTGCTCAGATTCAGGTACGTGTCCTGTGACTTCGCATCTCGCCCGCCGTACCTCATATAAATCTGCTCGTCCGCATTCATGATGAAGTAGTAAAGGGTATTGTTCCGGTCATAGTCGAACAATCCGAGGTCTACCTCGTCCATCCTGGTAATGCGCGCGCACACGTACTGGCTCAGAAGCTTGCCGCGGGGAGAATCTTTCGGTGACAGCACAACCTGTGCGTCAAAAACACGGCCGCCGACTCAAGGCTCGCAGCGAAACTCAAGAAGGATCGGCTTCTGAGTCCGTTTTGCCTCCCGAATGGCTTCACTATAGTTGCTCAGCCAGGAGAGCCTGGTGTCTTGCGCTGGGGACGGAGCCACGGCGGACCACATTGCGCATGCAAGAAAGGCGCGAATCGCAAGGTCTCGTTTTTGCATTCCCATTGGCCTCAGTCTAAGCCCGGATTGTTTTGAGGTGCTTCGGAGACGGAACACGATGATAGCACAACAATGCCGGCCATGAGCGTCAGTGAAGCAGGCGGCGGTGCTGGCGGAAGGCGCCCGGCAGGTCGGCAACCAGGCGATTGAACAGGCCCTGCAGGCCTCGGTACTCAACCGCGCGCGCCGGGTTCGGCAGAGCGCGGGTGGATTCATCCGGCCGGACAAATGAATCGGCGATCTGCCGGAGTTCCGCATGCCTGGACTCTTCGCGGGGGCTTCCGTGACACCACTTTGCCTGAAGGGCGGCGCCGTACGCCGCTCCCTCCTCCTGGTTCAAGCAGACCACTGGCGCCTCGAAAATATCAGCCATGATCTGGCGCCACACCGGACTCTTTGATCCGCCACCGGTAGCGCGGATTTCCGCCGGCTGGAGGCCCAGATCGCGCAGCCGGTTCAGTCCATAGTTCAGCCCGAGCGTAGCGCCCTCCATCGCCGCGCGCGCCAGGTGCCCGGCGTCAAGAATCGAAGGACGGACGCCAAAGAGCACACCGGTTCCGTCGGGACAGTTGGGGGTGCGCTCGCCTTCAAAAAAAGGCACCAGCATCAGGCCGTCGCTCCCGGCGGCCACCCCGGCTGCTGCCTGAGACAGTCCCGCATGATCGAGCTTCAAAAGGTCGCGTACCATCTCGGTCGCCACCGTCACGTTCATGGTGCAGACGAGCGGAAGCCACCGGCCGGTGGAATCGCAAAAGGCCGCGACTTCCCCGCGCGGATCTGTTATAGGCTGGTCGGAACAGGCATAGATCGTGCCCGACGTTCCGAGGCTGACGGTGACCACGCCGGGGACCACGTTCCCAGTGCCGATGGCCCCCATCATGTTGTCGCCGCCGCCACTCGAAACCAGGATTGGCTCCCGCAGTCCCAATTCCTCCGCCACAGCGCGCCGCACTATCCCGTGTGGGAGGGCGGAGTGTCCGAGCGG
>JBKKAI010000066.1:0-5448 GCA_046714815.1 Terriglobia bacterium
CGGTGAACCCGCGCAGATCGAAGCGCTGTTTCGATTCGGGCACTCGCAGGCGCCAACTTTCTTTTTCTGGCGGCCGTGCAGTTGCGCGGCCTTCCTCTTCTGGCGGCCGTGCAGTTGCGCGGCCTTCCTCGCGCTCGACTATTCCCTGGACCGTGGCGGTCCCTTCGGCGAGCGTGTACCCGGCCTTCTTCAGCGTCGCCGCCAGGGTGTCGAAGGCGACGGGTTTTTCCGGCCGCGGCGTAAACTCTCACAGGCCCTTCGCAACATCGGTGAGCTTGATCTCCGAGCGTTTCGGCGCAAAGTCCAGACGGCCCACGGCCTTCTGAATGTTGAACACTCAAAAGCCGCAAAGATAGCCGGCGATCTTCATCTCCACTCTCTGGACTTGCGCCACCCCAGGCAGGGCCGCCATGGCCACCGCCACCGCCGGCAGAAACAGAGCCAACATCAACCTTGCTCTCATAATTCACCTCTCCACCACTCCATCAGTTCAAGCACCGGAACCAGGCCGTAGGAAAGCAACAGCGATAGCGCGAAAACCACCGCCGACCCCCAGAACAGCGCCCGCGCTCCGCGCGACGGCGGCGCCCCGGAGCTTTCCCTGCGGGTTGGCGCGCAAACCGTCCCCGGCGGGCAGGCCCGCCGCGGCAGCCAGCGGTAAATCACCCAGCCATTCAGGGCCAGCAGCCCGCCCACGAGGGCAAACACCAATCCCTTGTGTTCCAGCACCGGCCGGATCACGACAAACGCCGGACTGGCCGCCAACGCGGCAACGGCGGAGCCTAACCCGAGGCTCACCAGCGCTACCGGCAGCGCTCAACAAACCACGGTGGTCATCGCGCCAAACGCCGCCAGTGTTTCCGCAAGCCACAAGCGTTGCATAACAAAGACCTCAGCGACCCTTTCCAGTTTTTCGTTTTCTCCCGCGCCGTACTTTTTCTCCACCATCGGATGCTTCGAGCGCGACCGTCTCGATCAGGTAACAGACCGCATCGGAACTGTCCGCCTGATCCGGCATCGCCGAGATTTTCTTCACGAACCGGCCCAGTTGGCCGCGCAGCGCCATGAGCTCTTCAATCTTCCTGTCCAGTTCGTGCAGCTTGCCGCCCAGCAACTCCCGCACGCGGCAGCACGGGGCGCGGCCGGAATCGGCCAGCCGGCCGATTTCCCGGATTTCAGCGAGAGAAAGGCCAAGCGTGCGCGCCCGGCGAATGAAGTTGAGCCGGTTCAGCGCGAAAGCATCGTACACGCGATATCCGGCCGCCGTCCGCGGTGGCTCGGGCAGCAGGCCCTCGGCCTCGTAGTAACGAATGGCCTGCGGCGTGACCCCGGCCGTTGCCGCCAAGTCTCCGACGGTGAGTTGCATCGTGCCTTCAGGATAAACCTTAAAGTGACTATAAGGTTCAAGAAAAATCAGCACAGGCATTCCCGCCCTGGCCGCCCGCCTGTAGCCGAGGGCTGGTACAATTGCATTCGGGTGCCTTGATGCTGACCCCGGTCCCGTCGCTGAAGCGGTTCGAGGAAGCTGTGGCCACTGTCTCCGAAAGAGCTCTGCGCGTCACGTCGGCTCTCGAGCGCCACCAGATTCCTCACGAGGTGGTCGGAGGCCTGGCGGTGGCCTCCTGGGTTGCCGGTGTGGACAAGATGGCGGTCCGAGCCACACGCGACGTGGACATCGTCATCCGCCGTGACGATCTCCCGCGCGCGCAGGCCGCCCTGAAAGAAGTTGGGTTCCGCTTTCGCAAGGTTCTCGGCATCTCCATGTTTCTGGATGAAGAAGAGCCGAGTGTCCGCGGTGGCATTCATCTGCTGTTTGAGAATGAAAAGGTTCGTCCCGAATACCAACACCCCGTGCCCGCCCTGGCCGCAGAGCCCCCGCGCTCGGCGGAAGGCTACTGTGTCGCGCCGCTCGAATCGCTTATGCGCTTGAAGCTCACCAGCTTTCGGCGGAAAGACCAGGTTCACATAGATGACCTGATGGACGTGGGGCTCATCTCGCCCGAAATCGAACAGAGTCTGCCCGCGGACCTTCGGCAACGCCTCCAGCAGTTGAAGGACACGCCGCAGGGTTGACCTGGCCGCCTTTCTCCTTCCGGCCTTCAGCAGGAGTGCGATGGCTCCCTGGTCGGCGCGGCCTGTCTTGACTCCTGCTTCTGTCTCCTGACTGCTATTCTTTCAGTTCTTTTTCCAGGCGGGCGATGGCGTGCCGCGCGTCGCGGGCTTTGCTGCCGCGCGGCTCGATCTCCAGGTACTTGCGATAGGCCTCGAGCGCCCGCTGCAGCTCGCCGCTCTTCTCGGTGGCCACGCCCAGGCGCAAGTAGGCGGCAGACAGCCTGGGGTGCCACTTCAGGGCCTGCTCGAAGCGCGACACCGCGGCGCTGTAGCTGCGCTTGCGCATGTAGAATTCGCCGACTTCCATTTCCTTTTTCGCCTGGTGCGGGTTGAAGGCGTATTCGAGCGGCGGCCCGCCGTCCGGCTCCGGCTTGGGCACGGGCGACTCCTGCAGCGACAACACCAGGAGCAGCAAAACAGCGGCAGGGAGCATCCCTTTTATTATAGCGCCTGATGTAAGATGCCGTCATGAAGGCTGTTCTCTGGCTGCTTCTCTCGCTTCTCGCCCCGACGCTTCTGGCCGCGCAAGATCCGCGGAGCTTCCCGCGGATTGTCACGCAGGGCCCGGCATCGGGCGGCTCCCCGCGCAGCCGCGGCACCATGCGTCCGGTGATTCGCGGCACTTCCTACGCCGTCTCGACGCGCAAGCCGGAGGCCACCCAGGTGATGGAACGCATCCTGCGCGCCGGCGGCAACGCCTTCGACGCCGCGGTAGCCGGGCAGGCGACGCTGGCCCTGGTGGATGCCGCTTCCACCGGCGTCGGCAGCGATGCCTGCATCCTCATCTACGACGCGCGCTCGCAGCAGGTGGTCTCGATCAACGCCGAAGGCACGGCGCCGAAGCTGGCCACCATCGAGTGGTACAAGCGGAACCAGGACGGCAAGATTCCGGTGAACGAAGGGCTGCTGGCGGGCACCGTGCCCGGCGTCGTGGATGCCTGGTACCTGCTGCTCGACCGCTGGGGCACGATGACCTTCGCGCAGGCGCTGCAGCCGGCCATCGAGCTGGCCGAAAACGGCTTCCCGCTGAGCGAAGGGTTGGCCGGGGCCATCCAGGGCTCGAAAAAGCTGCGCAAGTTTCCGAGCAGCATGAAGGTCTATTTCGGCGCCGCCGAGGGGCCGCGGGCCGGGCAGGTTTTCCGCAACCCGGACCTGGCCCGCACCTTGAAGATGCTCGTGGATGCCGAGCACCGCGCCCGGCGCAAGGGGCGCCGCGCCGCGCTGAAGGCGGCGCGCGACCGCTTCTACCGCGGCGACATCGCCCGGACCATGGCTGCGTTCTCGGAGGCGAACGGCGGCCTGTTCCGCTACGACGACTTTGTCGAGTACAGCGCCAAGGTCGAGAAACCCGTATCGGCGAGCTATCGCGGCTACGAGGTCTACAAGAATCCCTCGGCAACCCAGGGCCCTGCCGAATTGTTCGCGCTCAACCTGCTGGAAGGCTTCGACCTCAAGGCGATGGGCCACAACAGCGCCGACTACATCCACACCGGCGTCGAGGCGGTGAAGCTGGCTTATGCCGACCGCGAAAAATACCTGGGCGACATGGACTTTATCCGCATCCCGTTCGCCGGGCTGCTCTCAAAACAGTATGCGCTGGACCGCCGCGTGTTGATCAGCCCGCAGAAGGCCTCGCACGAGCTGCGCGCCGGCGAGCCGGAGAAATACATGGAAGGGGCGGCCGAAACAAAGGCCGCTCGCGCGGTCCGGCCGAACCTGGAGGGCGATGCCGACCACGAGGGCGACACCAGCTACTTGTCGGTGGTGGACAAGCACCGCAACGTCGTCTCCTTCACGCCCAGCCTGCACTCAGGATTCGGCACCGGCGTGGTGATGGGCGACCTGGGCTTCACCTTCAACTGCCGCGGCGACTACTTCTCGCTCGACGCTGGGCATCCCAACGCCCTGCAGCCGGGCAAGCGCCCGCGCAGCACGCTGACCCCGACGCTGGTGCTCAAAGACGGACGGCCGTTCATGGCCCTCGGCAGCCCCGGCGGCGACGACCAGCCGATGCGCAACATCCAGACGCTGCTCAACGTCGTGGAGTTCGGCATGAACATCCAGGCGGCCATCGAAGCGCCACGCTGGACCACCACCAGCTTCCCGGCGTCCTACTTCCCGCACACCATGTACCCGGGACAGATGGCGGTGGAAGATCGCGTGCCCGAAGGGGTGCGCCAGGAGCTGGAGAAGCGCGGCCACAAAGTGTCGGTGCGGGGGCCGTGGACGATGAACGCGACCTCGGCCATCGTGATTGACCCGGCGGCGGGGGTGCTGAGCGCCGGCGCCGACCCGCGCGGCGACAACTACGCCCTTGCGTGGTGAAAGCCGCGAGGCCGCCGCTCACCCCACAGCGCGCTCCACAAACACATTGCGGGCCGCTTCGCCGCCGATGAAATGCTCAGCGGCCTCGCGGCCCACACGCACCTTGACCGGGCCGCCGAAGGGCAACTTTTCGGTGATCTCGAGGGTGGCCTGCGGCACCAGGCCGAGCGAAACCAGGTAGCGCAGCAGCTCGACGTTGTTGTCGCTGACCCGGCAGACCACCAGTTTCTCGCCCACCGCGGCATTGGCCAGCATCGCGCCCAGCGCTTTGGGAACGGCGCCCGAGCGCGTGGGGATGGGATCGCCGTGCGGGTCCAGTTGCGGATAGCCGAGCAGGCGGTCAATGCTCTCCTCGAAGTCTTCCGAGATGGCGTGCTCGAGGATTTCCGCCTCGTCGTGCACGCGGTCGAGCGGATAGCCGAGCGCCTGGGCGAGATAGAGCTCGATCAGGCGGTGATGGCGCACGATCTCGAGCGCCACGCGGCGGCCGGCGGTGGTCAGGCGCACGCCGCGGTAGCGCGAGTGGTTCACCAGGCGCATGGTCATCAGACGCCGCATCATCTTGGTGACGGCGGCGGGCGAGACTTTCAGCGACGCAGCCACCGCGGTGGTCGCCACCGGCTCGTCGCCCTCGGTGAGCAGGTAGATGGCCTTCAGGTAGTCTTCGACGGACTGACCGAGCGCGACGCGGGAGCGCTCTTTATCGGGAGGCGCTGGCTGACCGGGAGCATTCGCTCCGGGTTGGCCTTTGGCTTTCGCGGCCTGGCTGCGAATCGTCATAGGGTACGAAGGAATTGTAGCAAAGCCTCGCGCTCGCCGTCGGACAAAGCGGCGAAGCGGCGGCGGCTGGCGAGCGCCTGGTTGTCGTGCATGCGGATGGCCTGCTCGATGGTGTTGGCGCGGGCGTCGTGCAGCAGCGGCGCGCGAACGCGCAGCCCCCACAGCGGCGTGGTGCGGAACTCCTCGCCGGAGGCGTCGCCCTGGGGCAGATCGTCGCCGGTGCCGATGTCG
>JBKKAI010000067.1:0-7428 GCA_046714815.1 Terriglobia bacterium
TAAATGGACTGGGCGCAACTGTGGGAAATCGCTTCCCTGCCTGACAATGTGCCGATCGTCGCGCTGCTTTTCCTGGTGCCGTTCTACACCTGGTACGGGTTGCGGCAGGCTTTCGCCAACGACCGGCTGATCGCGCAGCTTGAAGGCGATGCGGCGCTGGCCAAGACACATCACCGCAAGACGTTTCCCTTTCGGCCGGGGTGGACGCGCGAGGTTTACGTCTGGCCCTTCCTGTTGCGCGTGGAGTTCCTGGCGGCACTGATCGTCACCGTGGTGCTGATGATCTGGTCGCTCACGCTCGACGCCCCGCTCGAGGAGCCGGCCAACCCCAACCTGACGATGAACCCCGCCAAGGCGCCCTGGTACTTCCTGGGGCTGCAGGAGATGCTGGTTTATTTCGACCCCTGGATCGCCGGCGTCGTGATGCCCACGGTCATCATCATCGGGCTGATGGCCATCCCCTACATTGACGAGAACCCGCTCGGCAGCGGCTACTACACCTTTCGCCAGCGCCGGACGGCGATCCTCACCTTCTGCTTCGGCTTCCTGGTGCTGTGGGTTTCCATGATCATCATCGGCACGTTCATCCGCGGGCCGGGGTGGCTGTGGTTCTGGCCGGGGCAGACCTGGGACCATAACATGGTGGTGTTCGAGGCCAACCGGGACCTGCCCGACATCTTCAATATCACCAGCAACATGGGCAAGATTGTCTTCGGCGGCCTGGTGACGCTGCTCTATTTCGCCGCCACCGCCCTCGCGGTCCACAAGCTATTCACCTTCAGCGAGTTCAACCGCAAGATCTACAAGCGGATGAACCTCACGCAGTACCTGTTGCTGCAGGGGCTGATGATCACGATGATCTCGCTGCCGGTGAAAGCGATCGCGCGCCTGGCTTTCCGCATCAAGTATGTCTGGGTCACCCCGTGGTTTAACGTCTGATGAGCGAAGGTGAAGGAGAACCGGTTGCCTGAGACGCCTGTTCCGGAACAAGATCCGGTCGTCGGTAAATCACTCAGTGTTCCCATCCTGATTTCGGCGGTCCTGCTGATGGTGACCGTGGGTTGGGCCCTGTGGGATGAGATTTACGGGGCGCGTCCCTGGAAGCAGTACCAGCGCCGTTTCGTCCGCCAATATACCAGCTTTCTGAAGGACCTCAAGCCGGCGCAGGCCCAGCCGGAGGAGGCCATTCGCCAGTCGGCCGAATACAAGCGGCTGGACCAGGCGCTGCAGGCGGCCGACAGCGAAGTGCAGCCGAAGCTCCAGGCGATTGACCGCGAGGTGAACCAGATCATCACCTCGCGGATCGCCGCGCTGAACGACGTGTTCCAGGTGGCCCGCAGCAAGGTGGCCGCGCTCACCTACGAAATCGAAACCTCGCACGGCGCGGGCACGAAGGCTTCCATCAAGCGCGACATGGAGGAGTACAAGAAGGGGCCGTTCAAGGCCAAGGCGCCGGCGATGGACGGCTCGGGACGCATCGAGCGCGTCAGCTACTCTTACGACCAACTGGAGCAGGAGTACAACGGGCTGAAAGACCGCAAGGCGAAGCTGCTGGCCGAGCGCGCTGATTTGACGCGCCGGCCCGGCGAGCTGCGCGCGCAGCGCGACTCCTACCTCAAGGAGAATCTTTCCGGGCTGAACCAGGAGCAGATCAGCGCGCTGTTACGCAAAGTCGAGGCCTTCGACTACGAGATCCGGCAGGTCCACGTGCCGGGCGTGGACCTGGTGGAGCGCTGCCAGTCCTGCCACGTCGGCATTCTCGAGCCGGTCACCCTCACGAAGGCGAAGATGGGCGGCGAGGGCGCCTTCACCAGCCATCCCAACCGCGACCTGCTGCGCATTCACGACCCGGAGCGCTTCGGCTGTACGCCGTGCCACGGCGGCAACGGGCGCGCCACCACCAGCGTGAGGCAGGCGCACGGGCGCTACAAGCACTGGTTGTGGCCGCTCTACGCGCGCGAGAACACCGAGGCCGGCTGCCAGCAGTGCCACGCCACCGACATGGTGATCGAGCAGGCCGAGGTGCTCAACGCCGGCAAAGAGCTTTTCCGCGAGAAAGGATGCGCGGGATGCCACCGCCATGAAGGCTTCGACGCCGAAGTGGAGAAGCTGCAGTCGGTGCGGCAGACGATGCGCGCTCTGGAAGGCCGGCGCAAAGAAACCGAGCGCGAGGTCACACAGACCACCCGGCTCGGCGACGCCTCCCAGGACAACGCCGAGGCCGCCCGCCTGTATGCGAAGGTTGAAGCGCTGCGCCAGAGCCTCTCCCGGATGGACAACGAAATGGAGACGCTGGGGTTGCAGGGCAACAGCCTGATGCGCGAGCAGAAGAAGCTGGGGCCCAACCTGAAAGAGGTCCGCGTCAAGCTGCGCCCGGAATGGCTGCCCGTCTGGATCAAGAACCCGCACGCCTTCCGGCCCACCACCAAGATGCCGCAGTTCCGGCTGCTCGATGAGGAAGTGCAGGCGATGGGCGCTTACCTGTGGCAGACGAGCGTGCAGCACCCGTTGGCGGCGCAGCCACCGGGCGATGCCGCGCGCGGCAAAGAATCGTTCGAGACGCGCGGCTGTCTGGCCTGCCATTCGGTCGGAGAAGGCAACCAGCGGCTGGGCGGCGATTTCGCCGCCAACCTCACCCGTATCGGCGAGAAGGCCAACTTCGACTACATTGTCCGCTGGATCCATAACCCGCGCGAGCGTACGCTGCCCTACTGCCCTCTGGAGAAGCGGGACATCGGCCCGGCCGATTACGCGAAGAAGAGCCAGCCGTTCCAGTTCGGCCTCGACCGCAGCAAGTGCCCCAACGACGGCGCCGAGATGCAGGTGCAGAACATGACGGTGATGCCCAGCCTGCGCCTGAGCTGGGAGGAGACGCGCGACATCGCCACCTACCTCGTCAGTCTCAAGAAGAGCGACACCTACCCGGCAGCGCCGTTCCTGGACGACCCCAGGCGCAAAGAGCGCGGCGCGTTCCTTATCCGCAACTAC
The DNA here is from genome assembly GCA_046714815.1 of Terriglobia bacterium. Taxonomy (GTDB): domain Bacteria; phylum Acidobacteriota; class Terriglobia; order JAJPHL01; family JAPKYU01; genus JBKKAI01. The sequence goes on from JBKKAI010000067.1 coordinate 2,989, forward strand.
GGCTGCGCCGGATGCCACGAAATCACCGGCTTCGAGGAGGAAGGGCGCATTGGCACCGAACTGACCACCGAGGGCAGCAAACCGCTCGAGCGGCTCGATTTCGCGCTGCTCACCCACGAAGCCAAGGCCAAGCACTGGTACGACCACAAGGGATTCATCGAGCGCAAGCTGGAGAATCCGGCGATCTACGACGAGGGCAAAGAAAAGCCGCACCTGGAAAAGCTGAAGATGCCCAAGCCCAACCTGACGCGGCAAGACATCACCGCGCTTACGACGTTCCTGCTGGGCAGCGTGGACCAGACTTTGCCGCAGCAGTTCCATTACCGGCCCTCCGACCAGCGCAAAGACATTCAGGAGGGCTGGTGGATCGTAACCAAATACAACTGCATGGGTTGCCACCAGGTGCGCATCGGGCAGCGCTCGGTGCTGATGGACGTGCCGCGCTACCAGGACGCGGACTGGAAGGAGCAGCTTCCGCCGCGCCTGGTGGGCGAAGGCGCGCGCGTGGACCCCAACTGGCTGCTGCGCTTTCTTACCAACCCGGCGATGCACTCCACCGATACCGACCGCAACGGCGCGCGGCCTTATCTGAAGGCCCGCATGCCCACCTTCTACTTTTCCAATGGCGAGCTGCGAAAGCTGGTGCGCTTCTTCGAGGCCATGGCCTCGCAGATGCAGCCCTACATCCAGACGCACATGGAGCCGCTCACCGAGCAGGAGATGTCGTTGGCCCGCCAGCTCTTCACGCATCCGGCGGCGCCCTGCCTGAAGTGCCACGCCACGGGCGACCCGGGGCGCGACCGCACCGCCACCGCCCCCAATTTCCTGCTGGCCAGGGAGCGCCTGAAGCCCGGCTGGACATCGCGCTGGATGGTGGACCCGTCGTTGATCGCGCCGGGCACTTCGATGCCCTCCGGCCTTTTCCGCCGCGAGGGCAATCGTTGGGTGTTCTCCGGCCCCACGCCGCCGGCTTTCCAGAACTATCCGAAGGACCACGTGGACCTGCTCACACGGTACATGTTCCAATTGACTCCGGAGGAACAGCGCCGCCTGGTCGGGGCCCGGTCCACCGCCGCGATTCAGCGAAACGCGCCACCGTCGGCCGCAGTTCAGAGATATGCTATGCCCGTGGGCCAGCGGCCGGTCCTGGCGGGCAACCTGAAGAGGCCGTAATTCCGAACGAGATTTTCTTAACGAAAGGCATAACCATATGAATAGAGCAAGAACGCTTTCAATTGTGGCTATCGCGGCCGCGCTGAGCATGGCCGGCTGCGGGAGCAAGGAACCCGCGCCGGCGAGCCGCGAAGCGGAAAGCCGCCCGGCCCCGGCGGCGCCGGCCACGCCGGTGGACACCGCGAGCGCGGGTTCGGTCAGCGGCAAGGTGTCCTTCGCCGGCAGCAAGCCGGCCGCCAAGGTCATCCGCATGGAAGCCGAGCCGGCCTGCAAAGGACTGCACAGCAGCCCGGTCAACTCCGAAGAGGCCGTGGTGAACACCGATGGCACTCTCCAGCACGTTTTCGTTTACGTGAAGGAGGGCCTGGGCAACCGCACGTTCGACACGCCGAAAAGCGCGGTGACGCTGGACCAGAAGGGCTGCATCTATCAGCCGCATGTCCTCGGCGTGCAGACGGGACAGGAAATCCACGTGCTGAACAGCGACCCCACCACACACAACATCCACCCGTTGCCCAGGGTCAACCGCGAGTGGAACGTGTCGCAGCCCCCCAAGTCCGACAAGATCGTCCAGACCTTCGCCCGCGAAGAGGTGGTGATCGCGGTGAAGTGCAACGTGCATCCCTGGATGAAGAGCTACATCGGCGTGCTGAAGCACCCGTACTTCTCGGTCAGCGGCGCCGGCGGGACGTTCGAGATCAAGAACCTGCCTCCGGGTGATTACGTGATCGCCGCGTGGCACGAGAAGTTTGGGACGCAGGAGCAGAAAGTCACCGTGGGGGCGAAGGAAGCCAAGACGGCCGACTTCAGCTTCAAGGCCGCCGGCGCCGGCGGGCTGTAAAGACAGGGCAGGGGCGTGACGCTCTCACGCCCCGCGCTTCTTTCAAAAATGTCGCATCCGGGAGAGAACCGCTGGCTGCACCGCTACGCGGTGATGACCGCCGGCGCCACGTTTTTCCTGATTATCGCCGGCGCGCTGGTCACCAGCAATGATGCGGGTCTGGCCGTGCCCGACTGGCCGCTCTCTTATGGGCGGCTGATGCCGCCGATGGTGGGCGGGATCTTTTACGAGCATGGCCACCGGATGGTGGCAACCGCTGTGGGGCTGCTGACCATCGGGCTGGCGGTCTGGCTGCAGATCCGCGAGCCACGGCGCTGGGTGCGCCGTCTGGGCTGGGCCGCGCTCGGCGCGGTGATCGTGCAGGGAATCCTCGGCGGCATCACCGTGCTTTACTTCCTGCCGCCGGCGGTTTCGGTTTCTCACGCCTCGCTGGCGCAGCTTTTCTTCTGCCTGACCGTGACCCTGGCGCTGGTCACCTCGCCCGCCTGGAAATCAGGTGCGGGAACTGCTGTCTCCGCTCCGGACATTCCCCTGTTTCACCTGGCGGCGGCCACCACCGGCGCCGTTTACGCCCAGCTTCTGCTGGGCGCAGCGGTGCGGCATTCGGTGCTCGGTGTGATGCCGCACGTGGCCGGCGCGCTGGTGGTGGCGGCGCTTGGCTTCCTCACCACGGCGCGCGTGCTGCGGCGTCACGGCGACGTGGCAGCGTTGCGCCGCCCGGCTCTGGCACTGGGCGGATTGCTGCTGGCGCAGATTTTCCTGGGACTGGGCGCCTATGTAGTAAAGTACATGCGCGAAGAAATCCAGCCTTTGCCGCTGACGGTGGCGATCACCACGGCGCACGTGGCCTGCGGCGCGTTGGGGCTGGCCGCTGCTCTGGCGTTGGCGTTGCGAGCGCGCCGGTGGAGCTCAGCGCCGCCGGACGGCCCGGAGCATACGCTCGGGGTTGCCGCCGAGCGCCACCGGACGCCTTCGGGCGCGGCGATGGCCAAGGCAGGCGCGATCACTTCATGAAATCCGCCCCCCAAGCCGTGAAGCTGAATGCCGCCGCGAAGCTGAATACCGCGGCGGGGCGGAGCGCGCTCGCCGATTACGTCGAGCTGTCGAAGCCCGAGGTCACCTCGCTGATCCTGGTGGCCACCGGCGTCGGATTCTGCGCCGGCACGCCCGGCGCGTTCCAGGCGCTCCTTCTGCTCCACACGCTGCTGGGAACACTGCTGGTGGCGGCCGGCACCGCCGCGCTCAACCAGTTCGCCGAGCGCGAGACCGACGCGCTGATGCGCCGCACCGGGCAGCGCCCTTTGCCCTCCGGCCGCATGGCTCCTCGGCGCGCGCTGGCGTTCGGACTGGCATTCGCCGCGGCCGGCATCTTCTACCTGGCCGCGTTCACCAATCTGTTGGCCGCCGGGTTGGCGCTGGGGACTTGCGTTTCCTACCTGCTGCTCTACACGCCACTCAAGCGCAAGAGCACGGCCTGCACCACCGTCGGCGCCTTCCCCGGCGCCGTGCCGCCGCTGATCGGCTGGGCCGCCGCCTCAGGTGAACTGGGCGCCGGCGCCCTGGTCCTGTTTGCCATTCTGTTTCTCTGGCAGTTTCCGCACTTTCTGGCCATCGCCTGGATGTACCGGGAGGACTACGGGCGGGCCGGAATCTTCATGCTGCCGGTGGTGGAGCCCGACGGTTTTCGCACCGCACGCCAGGTGGTATGCTGCTCACTGGCGCTGGTTCCGGTTAGCCTGTTGCCCAGCTTCGTTGGACTGGCGGGGCGGTTCTATTTTGCCGGCGCATTCCTGTTCGGCCTGAGCTTTCTGTATTTCGGCGTCCGGCTGGCGCGGCGCCGCTCGCTGGTGGAGGCGCGCCGCCTGCTGCACGCCTCCGTGATATACCTGCCGCTGCTCTACGGGCTGCTGCTGCTGGACCGGACGTAGCACGGGCAGTCCTGCCTGTGCGCGGGCTGTCGGAAGTGGCTGAAAAAAACGATGCGGGAAACGATCATTCTTCTGCTGATTTACCTGTTGTCGGGACTGGCGTGCCTGGCCGTGGCGGCCTGGACCGTCATCTCCGGCCAGTTCTTCGATATTGACGGACTGTTCCTGGTGCACGTCTGCCTGGCGCTGGCGGCTGTGTTTCTGGGAGCGTTCGGACTGGCGGTATGGAAGGGCGAATTCTCAGACGCGATCAGCAAGATTCGCAAGCCGAAGCCCGCGGCCCCCGAGCAAAGTGGCGGTTTACCCGCCACGTCGCCGGCCCCCAATCCGCAACAAGCTCAGCAGCCGACCCCTTCATCGGAATAACGTGCCCCTGATGTCAAAACCAGGTCTATGACCGGCTGGAAAAAGTTCCCTCCTGCTGCTTTGCCGCACGGCTGTGGAGCCGCCGGTCGCCGCGGCGACCTGGTCCCCTTGATGTCTCATAGACTGTGGCTC
>JBKKAI010000068.1:0-3864 GCA_046714815.1 Terriglobia bacterium
GTGATGTACGTCACCGAGGACACCACTCGGACCGACCCGGAGACGCTGAAGCGCGTGTACACGGCCGCCATCGAATCGGGCGCGCGGGTGATCGTGATCGCCGACACGGTGGGCCACGCTACGCCCGCCGGCGCGGCCGCGCTGGTGCGCTTTGTGCGCGAGGAGATCGTGGCGCCCACCGGCGCCGCGGTGCGCGTGGACTGGCACGGACACCGCGACCGCGGCCTGGGCATCGCCAATTCGCTGGCGGCGCTGGCGGCCGGCGCCGATGGCGTCCACGCCTGCGCCCTCGGCCTCGGCGAACGCGTCGGCAACACCGAGATGGACCTGCTTCTGGTGAACCTGTCGCTGATGGGCGTGATTGATCGCGACCTGTCGAAGCTGAAGGAGTACTGCCACGTGGTGTCGGAAGCGGCCGGCGTTCCCATCCCGCCGAATTACCCGGTGTTCGGCGCCGACGCCTTCCGCACCGCTACCGGCGTTCACGCCGCCGCCATCATCAAGGCCTTTCACAAGAACGATGAGACGCTGGCCAATGCTGTCTACTCCGGCGTGCCGGCGCACCTGTTCGGCTCCGAACAGCGCATCGAAGTGGGTCCCATGTCGGGCAAATCGAACGTGCTATTCTGGCTCGAACGCCGCGGCATTTCGGCGAGCGAGGCGCTCTGCGACGACATCCTGCAGCTTGCCAAGCGCTCCGACCGCATCCTGCGCGACGACGAGATTCTTTCCTGCGTCAAGCCACAACCTCAACGCAGAGGCGCAGAGAACGCAGAGGTTACGACGCGGGAAATCAACCAGCTCACCGAGTCAATCATTGGAGCGGCGATCGAGGTGCACCGCGTGCTGGGACCAGGATTGCTTGAATCGTGTTACGAGACCTGTCTTTGCAGAGAGCTGAGCCTGCGAGGCATTCCGTTCGAGCGCCAGGTGCCCCTGCCCGTGAGTTACAAAGGTATCCTTCTGGAATGCGGCTATCGCCTCGACTTGGTTGTTGCCGGTAAAATTGCCGTAGAAGTCAAAGCTGTTGAGAAGTTGATGCCGATCCACGAAGCCCAGCTTCTTACGTATTTACGTTCTGGTGGGTGGCATGCGGGCCTTCTGTTGAATTTCAGCGCACCGGTGATGCGGCAAGGCATTCGGCGCTTGGTGTTGGGCCTCAAGGGATAGGGTTCTCCGGGGTTTTCTCCGCGTCCTCTGCGCCTATGCGTTGAATCCTTGGAAGCGCCACCGGCCGCATCGTCGGCCGGCTTGGAACTTGAAACTTGGAACTTGAAACTGGTTCAATCGAAGATCTCGCTGCCCGCGCCACCGTGGCCCGCGCGATGAAGATCGCCGAGCAGGACGCCGGCTGGATCACCGAGCGCCACATCGAGCTGACGCGGATCGCCGCGCCCACCTTCGGCGAGAAGAACCGCGCCGACTACGTTTACCAGCAGCTCAAGCAACTGGGGCTGGACCGGGTGCGGCGCGATGCGGCGGGCAACGTGCTCGCCGAGGTCAGCGGCACCGGGCCGGCGCGGGCGCGCCGATTCGTGGTGGTGAGCGCGCACCTCGACACGGTGTTTCCCCACGACACCCGCATTGATGTGCATCGTGGCCAGGCTCGCGATAACGGGCGCGATACCGGGGATGTTCGGATTTACGGGCCCGGCATCACCGACAACGGCGCCGGGCTGGCGGCGCTGCTCGGCCTGGCGCGGATGTTCCGGCGCGCCGGGCTGCGCGCCCACGACCACCTTCTGTTCGTCGCCAACGTTTGCGAAGAGGGCGAGGGCAATCTTTACGGCATGCGCCATCTGCTCGACGCCGTGGAGTTCCGCCGCCAGGTGCGCGCCATGATCGTGCTCGACGGCGCGAATGTCGAGCACATTTCCGCGCACGGCCTGGGCAGCCTCCGTTTCCTGGTCAAAGTGGAAGGCCCCGGCGGGCACAGTTGGAGCGACTTCGACCTGGCCAGCCCCGTTTACGCGCTGGCCGCGGCGGTTTCCGTATTTTCCACCACGCCCGTGCCGGAGCAGCCGCGGACCACGTTCAACGTCGGCCAGATCCAGGGCGGATCAAGCGTTAATTCCATTCCCGCCTCGGCCTGGATCAAGGTGGACATCCGTTCGGCCTCGATGGCCGAGATCCGCCGCGTGTCGGCTACGCTCGAGAAAGCCGTTCACCTCGCGGTAGAGCGGGAAACCCAGCGCGCCCGCAGCGGCAAGCTCACCTGGCAGATCGAGAACATCGGCGAGCGGCCGGCCGCCGACCTGCCCGCCAAAGCGCGCATCCTGGAAACTGTGCAGGCCGTGGACCAGTATCTGGGTATCCGCTCGCGCGTCGAGCGCTCCTCCACCGACGCCAATATCCCGCTCTCACTCGGCATCGAAGCCGTGGCGCTCGGCGGCGGCGGCCACGGCGGCGCCGCCCATTCACTCCATGAATGGTACGACCCGACAGGCCGCGACCTCGGCCTGAAGCGCATTTTGCTCGCGCTTTGCGCCCTCTCAGGCGTTGACTGATTCCCGAAGAAAACCCACCAGGACACCAGGGCGCCAGGTTGGACCGGGGCTTGACACGCATGTTATAGGAGACTTCGTTGGCGAAGGACCTCGTAATTCGGGGCTGCCGCATTTTTGGGCATCCGCAGGCCGACTCGATCCGGATCGAGGGTGACAGAATCGCGGAGGTTGGGCGCGGCCTGGCTGCCGGCCGTATGATCCGGCTCTCGGGCGCATACCTCATGCCTGGATTTAACGATGCTCACATTCACTTTGCCCGCGGCGCGGTGGAGGCCGGCACGGTGGACCTTTACGGCGCGCCGTCCCGGGGTGAAATGCAGCGCCGCATCCGCGCGCGGCTGCCGGAATTCCGCGCCGGCGAGTGGATCACCGGGCGCGGCTGGGACCACACGCTGTGGCCGGAGCAGAGCTGGCCCACCCGCGCGCTCTGCGACGAAGTCTCCACTGTCCACGCGATGTATTTCAGCCGTGTGGATATGCACGTGGCGGTGGCCAACACGCGCGCGCTCGACGCCGCCGGCTTGCTGGGGGAAGCGCCCGATCCGCCCGGCGGCGAAATTGTGCGCGATGCCTCCGGCGCGCCCACCGGGCTGCTGAAGGAGACGGCGATGGCGCTGGTGCGCTCCGCGATCCCGGAGCCGGATTCTGCCGCCCGCAAAGCGGCGATCTCCCGCGCGCTCGGCCAGGCCGCGCGTCACGGCATCACTTCTCTCCAGGACAATTCATTCTGGAGCGACTTCCAGCTTTATCGCGAGCTCGAGACCGAGGGCCGGCTCACGGCGCGCATCACCGAGTGGCTGGATTTCAACGAGCCGCTCGAAGAGCTGGAAGGGAAGCGCCGCACGGCGTCGAGCAGCCTGCTGCGTACCGGCCTGGTCAAAGGCTTCACCGACGGCAGCCTCGGCGCGCGCACGGCGGCGCTGATCGAGCCCTATTCCGACGAACCGGGGGCGCGCGGAATGCCGCGCATTCCCGCGGCCGGCCTGCGCGGCCGAGTGGCCGCGCTCGACGCCCGCGGGTTTCAGATCGGGCTGCACGCCATCGGCGATGCGGCGGTGCGGCTGTGCCTTGATGCATTCGAAGCCGCGGTTGAAAGCGCCGCGGCGCGGCGGCACCGCATCGAGCATGCGCAGGTGGTCACCGAGCCGGACGTCGCGCGAATGGCGCGCCTCGGCGCGATCGCCTCGGTGCAGCCCTGCCACTGGCTCACCGACTCGCGCTGGGCCGCCGAGCGCCTGGGCCGCGCTCGGCTCGGCGATGCCTACCGCTGGCGGTCGTTTCTGGTGGCAGGCGTGCCACTGGCCTTCGGCACGGATTTTCCCGTCGAGCCGATGGACCCGCGCCGCGTGCTCTACGC
>JBKKAI010000069.1:0-4139 GCA_046714815.1 Terriglobia bacterium
GTGCAGGTCTTCGGTATAGATCTTGTGGCTCCGCTCCGTGAAGAAGCTGATGTTGGCCTGCGAGGCGGTCCCCAGGTCGAGGATGCGCAGGCCTTGCTGTCCTTCGAGCTCGCGGCAGAACTCGCGGAGACCGTTGCTGCGGCGCTGCGAAGCGCCGCCGGGCGGCGCCGGCTCAGGCGCATCGTGCCCGGCCGGCCGGAAGAGTCGCTTGATGGACGATAGGTGGTTCAACGCTTCCCCAAAAGCACAGAAGCCGCGCCGCGCCTTCCCGAGCCACGCCTCTCACAAAGCGGCCCGGCCGTCCGGCGGCCGTCCGGCACTGTCCGGCGCCGGACCGAAAACCGCTGGCTCCCGCCCTGGCTCAGGGAAGTTTCTTTTCGGCTCCCACTCCGGCGTAGCTCGGAGCGGAGGCAGCTACGGCTGCTTCCGGGCGCTTCACATCGGCGCGCGACGCCGCGTCCTGCCGCTGGATATCAATGCTTCCCTTGAAATAGGCGCCGTCTTCAATGGTGATCCGCGCCGTCACGATATCGCCGACCAGCGATCCCGACTTGCGGATCTCCAGCTTGTCGGTGGCGCGCACGTTGCCCTGTACCTTGCCGAGCACGGTGATTTCCTTGGCGTGCAGGTTGGCCTTCACCCGCCCGTTGGGCCCAACCGTCAGGTTGTGGTCTTTCAGCTCGACGGTGCCTTCGATTTCGCCGTCTATGTACAGGTCTTCGTTGCCGGACAGCTCGCCTTTTATCAGTACGCTCTTGCCGATGTGCGCCGTTCCGCCGCGCGCCGCCGGCGTCTCCGGTTCAAAACTCTTTCTTTCAGGCGTCGTGGCCACAGGGGTGACCTCCTTCACGGGATAAGTCGGTGGTGGTGGTGTTGGTTCTTCGTCTTTTCTCTTCCACATTCCTTGCGCTCCTTCCGGATAGCGCCGGTTGTGATCATGCTCTTCCAGTTACCGGCAGAAGAATTCCGGGGTAGTAGTGCGGGCCGTTTTCTCTGGCACTATATCATAGACTTATGCGGAAGTGCCTCCCATGTGGAAATGCCTCGCCGTAAAGCGTATTTTCTCAAGCCCCTGGCTCCGGCTGGAAGACCACCGGGTGCGGGCGCCGGGCGGCCGCGAGTTCCGGCACGTGGTGGTGCACGCGGGCCCCTCGGTGCTGATCGTGCCGGTGACCGATGACGGCCGGGTGGTGATCACCCGCGAGTATCGCTATCCGACGCGGGGCTGGAACTACGAGCTGCCCGGCGGCGGGATCGGCGGCCTGAGGCCGGCCGCCGCCGCGCGCAAAGAGTTGCGCGAGGAAACCGGCTATGTGGGGCGGCGCTTCCGCAAGATCGGCCGGTTCGTCGTCTACAGCGGCATCAGCAGCGAGTTCTGCCATGTTTTTCTGGCGACCGGCCTGCGCCTGGAGTCCCAGCAACTGGAGCCCACCGAGCAGATCACCACGCGCGCCGTCACCTGGCGCGAGCTCGATCGTATGATCGCCGCCAACCGCTTCCGGGACGGCATGAGCCTCGCCGCCCTGATGATGTCCCGCGCGCGCCTGCTCCCGCTGGTGGGCAGCGGCCGCCGTTCATGAGCCGGTCGCGGCGGTCCGCCTTCGCCTCCAGTGGCAGACAGCCGCCACGGCAAACACCGCGAGCAGGGCGGCAACACTCAGCAGGGCGCCGGCCAGAATGGAGCGGGGACGATAATGGAGCTGAACGGCAACCTCCCCCGCCGGTATGGAAATGCCGCGGAAAAGGCCATTCACCTTGTAGATTCGCGCCGCCGTATGGTTCACAGACGCCTGCCATCCCGGGTAGAACACCTCGCTGAGAACCAACATGCCCGGCGCAGGTGAACGAACGCGAAGCCTCAGGCGATGCGGCGAATACTCCTCGAACGAAACCTGGGCGGCAGGAAGAGGCGGGGCCTCCGCTTCGCGCCCGCCTTCGCCGGACGCCGCCGCTCGGAGCGTTGCGCTCCGGGTGGCCGCCGGCAGAGCAACGCCAGGAATTGGCTCGTTTACGATGGCCAGTCGCCGAGGATCGAAATCGGGATCCGCAACCCTGCGGAGCACCTGTTGCTCCATCGGCTCATGTTCCGTCCGGTGAGCCACCCAGGCGCGAGGCATGTAGCTCGGATTCTCGTAAACGTGCCACCTCCCGCCGGAATAGGCGGCCTGCCGGCCCTCCAGGGGCTCCGGCCGGACCAGGTAACGAACATTCAACAGCTCGTTCGCCCGCGGAACCGTGTGGAGGAAGCGCTCGTAATCCTTCAGCACCGTGGCCGCGAAGGCCCATGTTGTCTCGACGCCATAAAGGTTCCCTATGTTCGGCCGAAGCTCCGTTCTCATATCCACGCGGAACAGGCCGGGTTGGCGCAAAAAAAAGTCCGCCAGTCCCCGGCAGTCCAGCAGGATTTGAAAGTAATCGGCGCCCGACTTCTGGGCCAGCGCCCTGTTTTGCACCGGCCGATGGAACACGTAGAGTTCCGAGAGAATCAGAATGACGATGGCCGCTTTGGCCAGCCGTTCACGGCCGCCCCGGTTGGCGACAACGAGGATGACGTAACTGCCGATCATCATCAGAAACGAGAAGAGGAGGAGGTCGGCGATCGCAGGCTTCCCTAAGAGAGCCGGCGCTCCGAAGACCACAGACAGGGCAATGATCGTGCCCGCGAGAACCCGCTCGATCCGGAGCAACGTCGTCCTGGCGCCTGATTCAGTCGCGGTCCTGGCGCCTGATTCAGTCGCGGTCCCGGCGGGTAACCCGCCACTCGCGCCGAAGCACGCCTGTATCCCGAAACCGGCGAGTAACGCCAGGGCAAAATGACTCAGATAAATGAACCGCCCCGCTTCTCGCGCCATCCAGAGGAACGGAGCCAGCGCGTAAACGATTCCGTGAAGCAGGGAAAAATTCCCCAGGCTGTAAAGGAAGAAAACCGCCGCCACACCGGCCAGGTACCGGACCCACGGAAGGCTCCAGCCGGTCACGACGCCGGCCACAGCCAGCAGCATGGGAACCATTCCGAAGTAAGTGCTGAGCTCGCCGGCGCCGGCGTCGAGAGATCCGAAGAAAAACGCGAAAAGCGAGCGGGGCGCGAACCCATGGCTCATTCGGCCATAGGGAATCTTGTGGTCGGCAGCGACGGGCGGTCCCTCGCCGATATAGCGAAGACTCAAGCGGCTGTACTCCACCGACGGAAGGAGTTGAATGGCGCTGATCCAGAGAGCCACCGGGAAGACCACCATCAGGATCAGAGCGGCGCGGCGCCAGGGCCGGCGCCGCTGTGCCGCGGCGGCGGCATCCTGGCCGGCTTCCTGGGCTCCGCCGGTGTATGCCAGGAAGAGAGCGGTCATCGCCAGAAGGATGGATTGCATCATCGGAACGTGAAGGCTGCCGGCCAGAATCGCCATCCCCAGGGCCAGGCCCACCCGGCAACCCCCAAGAATCGTGGTGGAAACTCGCGTCGCGCGAAACGCGCGAACCATGAAGAGCAGCGCCAAGGGCAGCCAGGCGGCGCTCTCGAGGATATTGGGCCAGTTGACGGCGCCCACAAAACCGCCGAAGGTGAAACAAAGCGAAGCGATCAGCGACGCGAATTCATCCAGGCCGATCTCCCTGGCGAACAGAAACATGAAAACGGCGGCCATCAGGTGAAGCAGGACGTAGTGAAAGTGAAACAGGCGGGGCGACAGCAACCCGGACCGGTTGAGCGGCCATGGATAAAGCCAAAGCTTCACCGGCGAAAACAGCCCCGACTGCATCTCTCCGACGAACGTGCGCCCCGAGAAGGTGTAAGGGTCCCACAGCGGAAGAACGCCCTGTTTTACGCTGGAGACGGAAAAGTGCTGCCAGGAATAAGCGACGTTGGCCGCTTCAAAGTTGGTCAGAAATGAAAACTGATGGGAGAGTACAAGGGTCCAGAAAAACGCGATGTGGAGAAGGACGATAAGGCCGAGCCAGCGAATGTGCTGCTTCATTCAGCAGCCGGAAACCGCAACCTCTCGCATGGAACGAACCGTACACCGGGGCCGGCAGGGCGGTCAAGGCTTTGCCTGCGGAATAGCCTGGGAGCGCGGGCTTCCAGCCTGGCTTCCAGCCCGCAACCTGGGGTCGCGAGCCTCCGGCCCGCCCGCCGCGGCGGGCGGGCG
>JBKKAI010000070.1:0-3672 GCA_046714815.1 Terriglobia bacterium
CGCAGGCTGCGAGGCGCGCAGCTCGGGCTGCATCGGGGCGCGGATGCTGCCGGCCGGCTGGGCGTTTTCGAGCGCCAGTTCGCCGCCAAACACGTGGTGGGCGGCGGGCCGTGACGCGGCGCCGTAGCGGCGCGCGTCGCCGTTCCAGGCCAGCCACACGCCGCGCGGCGCGCCGGCGATGGCCGGGAACGAGCTGATGCGCCCGGGGCTCTCCGCCAGGAGCGCGGCCGGCAGCCAGCGCCCTCCCTGGTAACTGGTTGCGTACGCCGCCCAGTAGTAGCGGCTGCCGAGGCCCTGCCCGACGCCCACCTGGTTCATGTGCCGGAAGGCAAGCCAGGGTCGCCCGGCGCCGTCAACGGCCAGTTCCGGATAGCGGACAAAGCGGCGGTCGCGCTCCGGCAGTGCGGTCATCGGCGACTGCGCCGGCGCGCGAAGCTCGCGCCCGTCGAACACCGCCAAGCGCATTTCGGTGTTTTCGCCAGGAGGCGCGCCGGGACCGAAGTTGGGCAGCGTGTAGCCGCGGTCTTTTCCCCAGTTCACCGCGCCCTCTTCCCAGGCGATCCAGAAACGGTCCTGGGAATCCGCGGCGATCGCCGGGTACGCTTCGTAGCGCGGCGACGCGGCGATGGCGCTTTCGGCCTCCGGCCCGCGTTGCGGATGGTAGCCGCGCTGGAAAACATCGTAGTTGCCGTTGCGGTAACTGTCCCAGACGACGCGGGCGCGTCCGGTGGAATCCACCGCGATCGCCGGGTTCCAATGATTGGCCGCGCCATCGGTGAGGCGCACCTCAGCGGACCAGCCGGCGCCGCCTTCGCGCCGCGCCAGAAATATCTGCGAGGCGCCGTTGCGCACGCCCTGCCAGGTTACCCAGAGGCGGCCACCGGAGCCGCCGCGCGCGATGCGCGCGTTGAAGTCCACTCCCGGGTCGGTGGTCAGGCGCACCGGGTCGAGCCAGGAATCGCCGCGCAGCGCGGCCGCATACAGGTCCCAGTTGCCGCGCGCCTGCTGAGACCAGACCACCCACACCGTTCCGTCGTCCTCGAGGCCCACGCGCGGGCGCCATACATCGCCGGAAACGCCCGGCACGGGCGTGTAGGTGTGCCAGGCATTCTGGACAAAGCGGGCCAGGTGCAACTCATCGCGCCCGCCCGCATAGGAGGCCCATACGGCCCATGCGCCGCCATCGGGCGTGGCGGCGATGTCCGGGAAATCGTTCTCGCGCAGCTCGCGCGAGATGCGGCTGTGCGCCGGCAGCCGCAGGATTTCCGCCGCTCCTTGCAGCCTTTGGAGCGGCTCGCCGGCCTTCAGCTCGGCCAGGGGAATGGAAAACGTTCCCTGCGCGGTCCGCAGCTCAAGTGATGCGCCCGCACCGGCGCGCCCGCTGATGACCACACCGCCGGTTTCCGGGCGCCCCGCCGGATACGTCACCCAATGCAACACTTCACCGGAAGGCGGGCCGGGCGGCCTCTCGCGGGCGCTGCGGTACTTCCACGACCCGCGCGACGCTACTTCGTCGCCGCCGAAAAATTTCCAGCCCTCCACCGCCTCCACCTGGCCGTTGCTCATGGCGGCCTCGCCGCTCCAGTCGCGCTCGACCGTGTCGCCGCGGCCGAGTGAGACCAGCACGGTAAAGGCGTCGCCGGCGGGCAGCGGCGGCAATGGGGTCTGCGGTGGCCGCGCCGGGAGCAACGCCAGCCAAACTACCAAAAGGCCGAAAAGCGACGGCAACCAGCGTTTCATTTGGCCCGCCTTTCTGAGCCACAATGATACAATCCTCCGGAGTTTTCAATCGTCAATGGAAAATCGTCAATGAAAAACTTCTTCCTGTCCGTTCTGCTGCTGCCGGTCTGCGCGCTCACGGCTTACCCGGCCGCCCCTCTCCAGATCATTTTCGTGGACGTGGAAGGCGGCGCGGCCACATTGATCGTGACGCCGGCCGGCGAGTCGCTGCTGGTGGACACCGGGTGGCCGCGCGACGACGCGCGCGATGCCAGGCGCATCGTGAAAGCCGCGCAGCATGCGGGGGTGAAGCGCATTGACCACCTGTTCATCACCCATTACCACCGCGACCACTGGGGCGGCCTGGCCGAATTGGCCAAGCTGATTCCCATCGGCAAGTTCTACGACCATGGCCGCATGACCACGCTGGCCGAGGATGTCAAAAACTTCCCGCAATTGAACGAAGCCTACCTGGCGGCGGCGAAGGGCCAGGCGCGCTCGCTGCGCCCCGGCGATGAGGTCGCGCTGAAGCGCGCGGCAGGCTCAGCGCCGCTGCGGCTGCGCGTGATGGCCTCGAACGGCGAAGCGTTGACGCGCGCCGGCGCCGAAAACCCGGAATGCAAAAACGCGCCCCTGAAGGAACCCGACCCCAGTGACAACGCGCGCAGCCTCGGCTTCGTGCTGGAGCTCGGCGACTTCCGCTTCCTCGACCTGGGCGACCTCACCTGGAACGTCGAGCACAAGCTGGCCTGCCCTTCGAACGTCGTCGGCGCCGTGGATCTCTACCAGGTAACGCACCATGGGGCGGACAGCAGCAATAATCCGGTGCTGCTCCGCAGCATCAAGCCGCGCGTGGCGGTGATGAATAACGGCCCGCGCAAGGGCGGGCATCCCGACTCGGTGAAATGGCTGCGCTCCGCCGGCAGCGTCGAAGACATCTACCAGGGGCACCGCAACCTTGCTCTTGGCGGCACAACGGGCGAAGGCGATAACGCCCCGGCCGAGCTTATCGCCAACCTGGAAGCCGAGCAGGAATGCCAGGGGAACGCGATTCAAGTATCGGTCTCGCCGGACGGCGCAAGCTACACGGTCACCAATGGGCGCACCGGCAATTCGAAGAAGTACAGCGCGCGCTGAAGCACTTCTTTTTCTTCTGCTGGGCGCCGCTTCTTCGAACTGGCGAGCCAGGGGCCGCGCAGCAACCGCCCGAAGCAGGCGGGGAGGAGCAGCGGTCCTCCCGCTCGCAAGATGGCGCACAGCAGTGGTTCTACCAGCAGCGCGCCTGGCCGCACGCGGCGATTCCGGCCGGCGCGCGCCTGCCACCCATCTTTCCGCCGCCATTTCTCCCTTGTCCGGGACCGGTTTTTCGTTGCGCTTTTTCGCTGCGGATCCATCGGCTGGACATTCTCGGGCATGGCTGCCGGCTGCCGAAAGAGCGCGCAGGATGTCGAAGAGATCAGCAGGAGCGTCGCGGCATCGCGGGTCTGTTCCTCCGCGACTCTGCGGTTGTTTCTTGATCGCGGATTCGCATCTGCCTCAGCCGACGCTCATGGACTTGAGGAAGTCGGCGTTGGTGGCGGTGCGGCCCATCTTATCGAGCAGCAATTCCATGGCCTCGACCGGCGACAGCGGGTTCAGCACCTTGCGCAACACCCAGACGCGCTTCAGCTCGTCGGCGCTCAGCAGCAGCTCTTCCTTGCGCGTGCCGCTCTTGTTGATGTCAATCGCCGGGAACACGCGCTTGTCCACCAGCTTGCGGTCCAGGTGGACCTCCATGTTGCCGGTGCCCTTGAACTCTTCGAAGATAATGTCGTCCATGCGGCTGCCGGTGTCAATCAGCGCGGTGGCGATGATGGTGAGCGATCCGCCCTCCTCGATGTTGCGCGCCGCGCCGAAGAAGCGCTTGGGGCGCTGGAGCGCGTTCGAGTCCACGCCGCCCGAGAGCACTTTGCC
>JBKKAI010000071.1:0-4800 GCA_046714815.1 Terriglobia bacterium
GTCATAAAGATATACGGGTGTTCCTCGAATTCCACCCATACGGATTAGAGAGGGCGGGATTTCCCGCGGCCAAACTCCTGGAACTGATTCACGGTCTCGGTTTCGAGCTCCAGGATGTAAATGAGCGTGAAGGGAAATCCCGGCCCGTCACCTCTGCTGAGTTGCTGAATGTTTATACGGTCCAGAACAAGGAATTTACGAACCTGTATATTGCCCGGCCACCCGCTACGGCGAAACGAAAGAAGTGAAAGGTCGGTGAACTCGTCTCCCTGTACCCGCCAACGGCCGAGTCCGCGGAATCCGTTAAATCCGCGGAATCCGTAGCTCCTTACGCTCGCGCGCGGCCAGCAAAATGGTGAGCATCGCCGCTGCCAGCGTGATGGCAGCGCCCCAGGCCAGTGACAATGGCCGGTACCGCAGGCTCACCTGATGCGTGCCGGCCGCGAGCGCCACGGCGCGAAACATCTGGTTGGCCCTCAGCAGCTCAGCCGGCTCGCCATCCACGGTCACCTTCCAGTCAGGATTGTAGCTGTCGGTAAGAACGAGGTAGGCCGGACCCGAAGCGGAGGCCCGGACCTCAATGTTGAGCGCGTCACGCCGCACCAGGCGGGCCTCGCCGGCGAAGGCCGCGTTGTCGCGGGAAGTGCTGCCGCCGGCATCCCCATGAACGGCGCGCTCCAGAACCACGTGGCGTCCCACATCAAACTCCGGCGAGAACAGCCGGTGTACGGTCGGCATCCCGGCGGGAAGGACTACTGCGTCACGGGCGGCGACCAGGTAGGCGCGCGGCGCCGGATCGGGCACCCGGTAGACCCGGACCGGCAGCGTGGTGCCGTTCGCGCCGGAGCCAGCTTCCTCGAACCCGGGCGGCGCGGCTTGCCGCTTGAAAAATGCGTACTCGACGCTGCCCAGGCGCAGCAGCCGCCCCAATGGCTCACCAGTCAGCACCCGGTCATAGGCGATCTTGTTGACCAGGGACTGGTGCTGCAGCAGGATGTGCTCCGGGTCGGCGGTAAAACTGTTCTCCAGTCCCAGCAGGCCGGCCCCGGCCTGGAGGCTCATCCGGTAGGTGTACAACACCTGCGCCGTAGAGGGCAGGAAAGCCAGCTCCCCCACATCGAGCATGATCGGAACCGGCGGCAGGTTGGGGAGTGTGAACGGCGGCTCCCCATAGATGCGTACCGGAAAGATGCGTGCCGAAGAGGGCGCATGCTTCACGTCAACATGACGCAGCGCCGGCACGGGGTCTTTGAAAAAGCGCGGGTCGGCCAGCGGGTTGATCCAATAGTGAGTAAAGGCTAGCTGCAGGATTCCCGCCGCCGCCGCGGCATAGATGACGCGTCGGCGAAGAGACCGGCGGAGCGTCGAATCGAGCGCCGCCACCATCAGCACAACCGACCCGAGGACATAAGGGATACGCGCGGGTATCGCCCGCTCCAGCCATTCGCCGGCCCGCGCCAGTATCTCGCCGCGATTGAGCAGCAGGACCTGTCCGATGCGCAGGGCCCGCGCGTAATCAAACTCCATCGCGGCGAGCCGGACCAGCAAGACGCGGGATGTTTCCGGCCACAGCAGTAGAAACGCCGATAGCGCGATCCAACCCAGCGCCAGGCCCATCAGGCCGCCGCTGAGCCATCGCAGCGCGCGCGGGGGGGGCGGGAGCGCCGCCGGTTCCGCGTGGGTCCGCGCC
Source organism: Terriglobia bacterium (assembly GCA_046714815.1). GTDB lineage: Bacteria > Acidobacteriota > Terriglobia > JAJPHL01 > JAPKYU01 > JBKKAI01. The sequence continues at coordinate 1,691 of JBKKAI010000071.1, forward strand.
AGCAGGTAGGCGCTCCCCAGGGCCGCCAGTTGCGCCACGGCCAGCGCGGCCGCCAGCATGAATTTCACCGGAAAACGCACCACCCGGAAAATCGGGATCAGCTCATAGAAAACGTAAGAGAGCGGGGTGTAGCGTCCCAGCGACAGCAGCACGGCGAACGCTCCGGCAGCCGTCCAGAGAATCGCAGCCCGGCGAGGGGCCGCCGCAGCGGGCGGCGCGGAAGCTCCGTAGCCGAGGACTCCGGCCAGCGCCAGCGCCAGCGGCACGATCCCGATGAACATGGACAACAGGAAGTACATCTCGGACCCTTCCAGGTACAGCCACGGCAGCCCTTCATCTACTCCCCACGCGCCCAGGAACTCCGGAAGCATGATCTCGAGGAACTTCAACGGGTGCATGGACCAGAAAAAAGTGTGCAGGTAGGTCAGTTGCGCGGCGCGCTCGGTGTGGCGCATGTGCCAGAGCGCGGGGAGAAGCTGCACGGCCGAAAGGGCTGCGGTCAGGGCCAGTCCGGAGCCCAGGCGCAGAAAAACAAGCCGGTTGACGCCGGCCCAGGCGGGGGCCCGAAGATCTCCGTAAAACGCGACGGACCAGCCGGCCACGAGCCCCACCGTGACGATGCTGGTGAAGGGTTCTCCGGCGAAAAGCTGCAGGGTGAGGCTGGCGGCCAGGGCGGCCGCGCCCCTCCAGCCGCCCCGCCGCATCTTATAATCGGCCGCCAGGATAGCCGGCGCCATCCTGGCGGCCGCCGGCAGCAGGTTATAGAAGTTGCCCAGCGACATCATCGGTCCGCTGAAGACGTACACGCCGCCGGCGACCAGGCAAGGGATCGGCCCCAGTCCCACCCGCCGGGCCAGAAAAAACGACCCCGCCGCCATCAGGAAAAAATGCAGGATGTAATGCAGCTTGAAGCCGTAGGCCGTCGGCAGCACCCAGGCCAGCCAGGAGGTGGGATAAAACAACAGGTAATTGGCATTGGCGATGGCCGGCTCGCCGAAATGCTCGAACGGGTTCCAGATCGGCAGCAGGCCGGAACGGACCAGCGAGCGGATCTCCACCGTGCGGGGGAAATGCGAGTAGACAATGTCGCGGAGAAACAGAACGTCGGCGGTGAACAGGTGGCGCCAGAAAACCGCGGCCACCAGGAGCATCAGGGCCGCGAAAGCGAGGCGCTCGGCACGCCCCATCTTTTCGTTCTGGGGAAGCACGAAGCGCAGAGTATAGCATGCCCCATCCGGCGTATCGCACGCGCCGCTCCCCGCGTTCCCGGGTCCCCGGGTATCTCTCGCGCCCGTCCGCGCCCGTGCGTGCGCGCGGGATTTTTTCCGCCACGCGCGGTAAACTAACAACATGGCCGACAAGATCAAGAAGAGTGAAGCGGAATGGCGGGCGCAGCTCACGCCCGAGCAGTACCAGGTGGCGCGCGAGAAGGGCACGGAGCGCGCCTTCAGCGGCGCCCACTGGAACAGCAAGGCCAAAGGCGTTTATGCCTGCGTCTGCTGCGGCCAGCCGCTGTTCAGCTCGGAAACCAAGTTCGATTCCGGCACCGGCTGGCCCAGCTTCTCGGCGCCGGTCGCTGAAGCGAGTGTGGCCACCGAGGGCGACTCGGCCTACGGCATGTCGCGCACCGAGGTGGTGTGCTCGCGCTGCGATGCGCACCTGGGCCACGTCTTCGAGGATGGGCCGGCGCCGGCCGGCCTGCGTTACCGCATCAACTCGGCGTCGCTGAAGGGGCCGGAGAAATGAAATCGAGCCGGACGCCGCGGCCCGCGCGCAACGCCCGTTCGTAAACGGCGGCCGCGGCGGCGGTATCCTGCAGCGCCGTCCCGGTGCTGTCGAAGACGATGATTTCGCCCGCCGAGCGGCGCCCGGGTTTGCCGCCCGCCACCACCTCGGCCAGCTCGGCGTGAACGCCTTCGCGCGTCATCAGTCCGCGCTCGAGCGCGTGATGAAGCTCGCCGAACTCGGCGCACTGTTCCAGGATGTCCACCACCAGGGTGGCCGAGGCCACCAGCGCCGGATCCAGCTCCTGCTTGTCGGGGCTGTCGGCGCCGACCGCCGCCAAAAACATTCCCGGCGGCACGTCTTCACGCATTACAAAGTGGCTTTTCGACGGCGTGCAGGTCACCGCGATATCGCTGCGGCCGAAAGCCTCGCGCAGGCCGGCGGTTGCTTCAACCGCCATCCCCAGCTCGCCCGAAAGCTCGGCCGCGAAGCGCCGCGCCTGCCGCTCGTCGGTGTCAATCGCATAGGCGCGGCGAAGCGGGCACACGCGCGCCAACGCGCGAAGCTGCACGCGCCCCTGGCTGCCGCAGCCGCAGATCGTGACGGTCGCGGAATCGGGCCGAGCCAGGCGCTTCGCCGCCACCGCCGTCGCCGCTCCGGTGCGCGCCATCGTGATTTCGATGGCATCCATCACCGCCAGCGGGTAGCCGTTCCGCGCATCGCACAGCACGATCAGCCCCACGATGTTGGGCAGGCCGAAGCGCGCGGCGTTCCCGAAGAAATTGCCGTTCGTCTTGACGGCGAAATAGGGCCGGGCGAGGTCCAGACCCGCGGCCTTGATGTGGAACCCGCCGCCCGGCGGGTAGAGGCTGAGCACGCCCGGCCCCAGCGAGCGGCCGGCCGCATGAAGGAGGAAGGCCTGCTCCACGGCCGCGATGCAGTCGCCGAGGTCGAGCAGCGCCGCCACCTCGGCGCGTCCGAGCAGCAGCGTTCCAGCCGGCTTCATGAGGGTGCGATCCACAGGCCGAGAACCGCGGCGGCGGCGATCAGCCACAGCTCGGAGATTCTCCAGCGCACCAGTGCCAGCAGAGCCGCGGCGGCGATTGCGGCCGTGGGCAGGTCCACCAGCGCGCGGCGCGCCAGCACCACGGCGGCGCCGGCGATGGCGCCGGTGGCGGCGGCGGTCACGCCCTCCACGAACGCCCGGATTTCCTGCTGCCGGCTGTAGCGGCGGAAATAAGGCGCCGGAATCACCACGAACAAGTAGACCGGCAGGAACACGCCGGCGGCCGACGCCACCATGCCCCAGAAGCCGCCCACCAGGTAGCCGATGAACGCCACGGTGATAACCACCGGCCCGGGCGTGATCATGGCGACCGCGACGG
>JBKKAI010000072.1:0-4551 GCA_046714815.1 Terriglobia bacterium
GTTGTACCCCAGCCATTTGAGCAGGAACACGCCGCCGGTCAGGGCAAACGGCACCGCCAGCAGGACGTGCAGCGCTTCCTTCACCGAGTGGTAGGTCATGTAGAGCAGCACAAAGATAATCAGGAACACGATGGGGATGATGATCTCCAGGCGGCGCCGGGCGCGCACCTGGTTCTCGTACTGCCCGCTCCATTCGATGTAGGCGCCGGCGGGCATCGTGACTTTTTCCGCAACCACGCGCCTGGCCTCCTCGACGAATCCGACCACATCCCGGCCGCGGACGTTCATCAGCACAGTGCCGCGCAGCAGGCCGTTCTCGCTGGTAATCATGGACGGGCCCATGGTCACGCGCAGGGTTGCCAGTTGGCCGAGAGGCACCGAAACGCTGTTCATGCCGGCCACCAGCACGTTGCGCAGCTCCTCGATGTTCTCCCGGAAGTCCCGGGCGTAACGGACCCGGATCGAGAACCGCTGCCGGCCTTCAATCGTCATGGAGACGTTCTTCCCGCCGATGGCGGTTTCGATGACGTCCTGGATGTCCCCGACATTGATGCCGTACCGCGCCGCCGCCGGCCGGTCAATCTCAATCTCCAGGGAAGGGGCGCCGGTGATGCGCTCGGCGTACAGATCCACCGCCCCGCGAACGCCGCGCAGCACGCCCTCGATTTCGGCGGATTTCCGCTCGATGGTGGCCAGGTCGGCGCCGAACACCTTCACTCCGACCTGCGTGCGGATACCGGTGGAAAGCATGTCAATGCGGTTCCGGATCGGCTGCGTCCAGATGTTGGTGACTCCCGGCATGCGCAGCCGGGCATCCAGCCGCTCCAGAATCTTCTCCTTGGTCATGCCGGCCGGCCATTGCTCCTTCGGTTTGAAGGTAATGATCGTTTCCGACATATTGATGGGCGCGGGGTCGGTGGAGGTCTCGGCGCGGCCGATCTTGCCGACCACCATCGCGACCGCCGGATCCTGGGAAATGATCCGGTCCTGCTCGCGCATCAACTCGGTCGCCTTGGTCAGCGAAATGCTGGGGTCGGTGATGGGCATCCACATCGCCGTTTCTTCGTCCAAAGCCGGCATGAACTCGGAGCCGATGGTGGACGCGATCAGCATCGCGGCGGCAAACAGGACGGCCGCCGACGCCAGGGTCAGCACACGGTTTCGCAGCGCCAACCGCAGCACCGGCTGGTAAATGCCGCGCAGGACGCCCATCACGGGGTTGTCTTCTTCGCGGTGCAGGCGGCCCCGGACCAGGAACGTACACAGCACCGGCACCAGCGTTACCGCGATGATGGTGGATGCCACCATGGCAAACGTCTTGGTGAACGCCAGCGGGTGAAACAGCTTTCCCTCCATGCCGGTGAGCGCGAATACGGGGATGAAGACGAGGATGATGATGGCCATGGAGAAGAAGATCGGGCGGCCGACCAACCGGGCGGCGTCCAGAGTGATCTCGCCGATCTGCGATTTGTATTCCCCGTGTTTTTCGGCGTACCGCTCGGCATGCCGGATGACGTTTTCGGTCATGACGATCCCGGCGTCCACCAGCACCCCGACGGCAATGGCGATTCCGGCCAGCGACATGATGTTCGAAGAGATGTCGAAGGAACGCATGAACAGGAACGAAGCCAGCACCGCCAACGGAAGCGGCAAGGTGACGATCAGGATACTGCGGAAGTGCCATAGGAAAATGACGTGCGCCAGCGTCACCAGGAGCACTTCCTCGATGAGCGTGTACTTCAGCGTCTGCACCGCGCGCAGAATCAGCTCGCTGCGGTCGTAAAACGGCACGATCCGCACGCCTTTGGGCAGGCCGCTGGCGAGGGCGTTGATCTTCACCTTGATCGCTTCGATTACCTCGAGGGCATTTGCTCCGTAGCGGATGATGACCACGCCGCCCACGGCTTCCCGGCCGTTCTTGTCCAGTACGCCGCGGCGGAATTCCGGGCCGAGCTGCACGGCCGCGACGTTGCGCACATAGATGGGTGTGCCCCCGCGCGCGGCTAACACGATGTTCTCGATATCCTGGGTGCCGCGAACCAGCCCCAACCCGCGCACGACGAACTCCATTTCGTTGGACTCGATGACCTTCGCCCCCACGTTATTGTTGCTGCGCTGGACCGCCTCAAATACGTCGCGGATGGGAATGCCGTAGGCCCTCAGCTTTGACGGGTCCACATCCACCTGGTACTGCCGCACGAATCCGCCGATGCTGGCCACTTCGGCTACACCGGGGACCGAATTGAGCTGGTAGCGGACGAACCAGTCCTGGATGGATCGCAGGGCGCCGGGGTCGTAAGGCCCTTCCACCGTGTACCAGAACACCTGGCCGACGCCGGTGGCGTCCGGACCAAGCGTGGGAACGACGCCCGCGGGAAGGTACCCGGCTGCCAGGTTCAGCCGCTCCAGCACCCGCGTTCGCGCGAAGTAGACATCCACGTCGTCCAGAAAAATGATGTTGATCATCGAGTAGCCAAAGGCCGAAGACGACCGGACCGTTCTTACCCCCGGCAGCCCCTGCAGGTTGACGGTGAGCGGATAAGTGATCTGGTCCTCCACCTCCTGTGGGCTGCGGCCGGGCCAGTCGAGAAAGACAATCACCTGGTTCTCGCTCAAATCCGGGATGGCATCCACCGGTGTGCGCAGAAGCGCCCAGTAGCCCCAGCCGGCGAGCAGCCCGTAGGCCAGCAGAACGAGGAACCGGTTCCGCAACGAAATCTCGATCAGTCGGTTGATCACCGCGGCTCCCTCATGGCCGTGCGCTCAAGCGGGTTCGATGAGAAGCCACCGCTTGTCCTCCGCGACTGACTTCCACCGTCACATTCCAGGGACCGCCCATGGAAATGCTTCCCGTCCCCTCGTAGTGGTCTCCTTTCCAGGAAAGGTCCGCGGACGAGCGCATCTCCGGCATCCCCATCGAAGGCATGGCCGGCATAACCAGGTTCACCCTGACCTGCGCGTCGCTGACGGGCTTGCCGCTCGAATCGGTGACAGAAACCCGAAAGGTGTTGTCCGCGGCGCCTTTCGGCGGGTCGGGAAGCGTCTGGAAAGTGATCTTGTAGCCGGACCCTACGCCGGGCGCGGCGCCGGACGACGCCGGTTTCGGCTCTCGCGCAAACTCTGTGGATCCGCCGAACAGCCCGGTCATGCCACCCGTGATGCGGGTTTGCGAGTCAATGAGAAAACTTCCCCGCGTAACCACCCGCTCGCCTTCCTTCAGGCCGGAGATCACCGGGTAATACTCCTCGTCCGGCGGGCCGAGCTGAACCTCGCGCGCCTCAAAATTGCCCCCTCCCTGCGCGACATACACCACCTTGCGCGTGCCGGTATCGAGCACGGCGGAACGCGGCACCGCCGGCATCTTGTCCTGCGAAGAAGCGCGGAACCTGGCATTGGCGTACATGCCGGGCCGAAGCCGCAGACCCGGGTTCGCTATCGGGATGCGCACCGCCACGGTCCGCGTCTGCGGGTTGACCATGGGATCAATGAAACTGACGCGCCCGCGCAATTTCGCGCCGGGAAGGGCTTCCGTGGTGACCTCCACACTGTGCCCTATCCGCACAGAGGGCATGTCCGATTCGTACAGATCCGCCTTGACCCAGACGGCGCCCAGATCACTGACGGTGTAGAGAAGGTCGCCTTCCTTGACGTACTGGCCCTCGACGACTTTCCGTTCCGTGACAATCCCACTCGCCGGGGAATAAATCGTGATGTGAATCTTCGGCTCTTTGGCAGACGCAGCCTCCTCGATCTGTTTCGCGGTCACACCCCACAATTCCATGCGCCTGCGGCCGGCGGCGACCAGCTCGTCGGCCTGGGTGATGGCCTGCGGCAGCGCGCCGGCTTCAAGCCGCCGGCGGTTTTCGAGGGCCAGCTTGTACTCCTCGGCGGTGATAACCAGGTCCGGGCTGTAGATCAGCGCCAGCGCCTGCCCCCGCTGGACGCTTTGGCCGGTGGCTTCGACGAACAACTTGTCAATCCGGCCGCCGATACGGGCGCTGATGGCGGCCAGCCCTGTTTCGGCTTCCTCCACCCGGCCCACCGCCAGAATCTCTCGGGACAGGGTCCGTCTCTCCACCGGCGCGGTCTGCAATCCGATGGCGCGTTGCTCGTCATCAGTCAACTGCACATCCGGCGGCGCCGCGCCGCTGGAGGGCGGCATCGGTTGCGCCGGCTCCACCGAACCGGCCACGGCGGCCTGCGGGTCGGCCATTGGCGCTGGCCCCGATTCCTGGCGCCGGATGAAGTGGGAGCGAGCCGCCCAGTAGGCCGTTCCGGCGATCACCATCCCGAGCAGCGCGGCGCCCGACAGAAACCGTTTTTGGCGAGGTGTCATGGCGCCACCTTCTCCGGCCGGCCTTCGGCCGTCGCTTCCCGAAGCAATCCTCCGGCGGCGCGCTCCAGCTCGGCGCGCCGTGTTTCGAATTCGGCCAGGGCCCGAAAATAAGAAAACTCCACATCCAGCGCCGTGTTCTGGGGGTCGAGCAGATTCTGGAAATAGGTGCGGTCCGCCGCGTAGGCGGCCAGAGCGGATTTCAAGGTGGTCTGGGC
>JBKKAI010000073.1:0-3979 GCA_046714815.1 Terriglobia bacterium
GCGCCACCACAGGCCTCTCGCTGCTCCCCAGCCCATTTCCGCCCCCCTTTGCCGTTTACATTGACGGCATTCGGCTGCCGTTCATCGCGCCCGATCCGGCCGGCGCCGCGCCGGCCGCCGCCATCGAGGGCGAATACGTCGCCGGCCCGCGTGATGGCGGGGCGGCGCCGGAGGGCTACCTGGTGGAGCCCCGGTCCAGCCCGGCGCCGGCCTTGCCGTCTCTCACGCCGGCCGAAGTGCGCGGGATCATCGAGCGCAGCGTAGAGCGGGCCAATCGAACTCGTGCTGCCATCCGCCTTCCGCTGGGAAGCCGCACACGGATGGCGATCGCTGTAACGGACCTGGAGGGGAACGTTCTGGGACTTTTTCGAATGCCGGACTCGACCGTCTTCTCGATTGACGTGGCGGTGGCCAAGGCGCGCAACGTGGTCTATTTTTCGGGCTCCGCGGCCGATCCGGCAGACTTGCCCGGCGTGCCGCCCGGCACCGCCGTCACCAACCGCACCATCGGCTTCGGCGCGCAATCGTTCTTCCCGTCGGGAATTGATGGCTCCCGGTCCGGACCGTTCCGCGACCTGTTCGAACTCGATCGGGCCCACCCCTGCACACAGGGCCGGCAGTCCGGGAACGACAACCAGTCCGGCATCGTTTTCTTCCCCGGCTCGGCGCCATTGTACAAGGACGGCCGGCTGATCGGCGGCCTGGGCGTCTCGGGCGACGGCGTCGAGCAGGATGATTACGTCACTGCGGCCGGCGCGCAGGGCCTCGAGCCGCCCGCCGCCATCCGCGCCGACCAGCTCTTCCTCCGCGGCGTTCGCCTCCCCTATTGGAAATTCCCGCGCAATCCGGAGCGTTGATCAAAGCCGTGTCGCGTGCTTCTCGACGTAGCTCTCCACGTCGGACTCGTCGCGGCCAATGTAATGATAGTACTCGGCGTATTCCAGCCCGTGCGCCTGGCCACGCGCGCGGTCTCGCGCCAGCGCGAATTGCTTCGTGTATTGCCGGTTGGCGGTGTTGTCGTCATCGCCCAGCAGGGCCAGCTTCCGTCCCTGCGCCGCCAGCCTGCGGCGCAGCGCCGCCCCTTTGTTCCCCGCCGGCCCCTGGGTCACGTTGGCCATATTGGCATAGACCTTCTGATCAACATAACGGCTGACATCCACCACGCGGTTCACCAGTTGAGGCCCGCGTGCGAAATAGTATTTCTCCTGTGGCCCGTGCGGCTTCAGACCCGCCTTGAAGTGCTCCGGATAATCCCACTCGGAAGCGGCCATCCAGCAGGCCGACTCGACGGCCCGCGCGGTGACGTAGTGATCGGGGTTCCGCTCGTAGAGCGCCGAGGGATCGTAGACCAAAACCGTATCCACTTTCATCAGCCGCAGAAGGAACACCAGCCGGGCGCGGATCTCCAGGATCGGCCAGCCGTCCATGTTGTGGTTGGGGTAGTTGAGGAAGAACGTTTCAGCCAGCCCCAGCCGTTTGGCCATCTCGACGGTGTCGCGCTCGTTCTTCAGGACAATGTCGCCGATGGATGAGCCGGTGCCGGCCATCGAGTCGTTGGACATGGTAATCAGGATCCCGGTGTAGCCCTCGTCGAGAAGCTTGAGCACGGCGCCGCCGGCGAAGATCGGTATGTCGTCGCAGTGGGGCTGGATGGCCGCCAGCACCTTGCCTTTGTGCGGCTTGCCCGGTTGGGGGCGCTCGATGGTGACCTCGACTGAGTAAGAGGTGCTCCCGGTACCGCCGGCCACAAGCTCCCGCGGGGCCTGTGGGGCGCCGAGGAGCGCGCCGGCCGACAGGGATTCTCCGATAAAGTCTCTTCTACGCATGTCTGATCCTCCAGGTCGAATGAACGCATTCTAGCCGGGAATGGCCTGGCGCCGCGTGCCTCGTCGGTTCAGGGCGGTTCAGGGCGGCTCAGGGCGCCTCAGGCGGCGGTAGTGGGCCGGGTTGAATCCAGATCGGAGAGAGGTTCCCCGCCTATTTGAAGACGAGGTGAGCCACCTTGGATTCGACCGACATCACCCGCGAAGATATTGCCGGAGAGGACGATGACGAGAGTCGCGACGATTCCGAGGGGCCCGAATCCGCGCAGGTTCGCGGCGAGCCGATCGCCGGCTGGCGGTGCGGCTCGCGTTTCGCCTGGAAGCTCAAGAACCTGTTCCGGCGATTTCGACGCCTCGCTTGTCATCATGCTCATTATCCTGATTATCCTGCATTATCCTTGACAGGGAAGGTGAATCCAGCTATCATAGTTACGAAACGAGCTCTCCTACTCGCCTCGTCATGTGATCTGAACCAAAGTCAGGTCATGTGAGCTAAACCCTGTTAGACGAACCCGCGAGGAGGTCCATGCCGCCTGGAGCGGCGACAGGTTGCGAAGCCAAGGGCTGGAAGAAGTGTTGCCAATGTTGCCAGGAATCTTGAAATGGTCTTTCATCGTGGCGCTGTTGCTGGCGCTGGCGTCCTCCGCACAGTCCCAGATGCTGTTGCTGCTTGTGGCCTGTGCTGGCGTCACCATGGTGACTCTGCAGGCGCGTTTCGCAAAGAATTGCGCTGTGGTGGCCGTATGCATTGCGGTCGCCGTGCCTTTCAATCCCCTCTTGCCCCCCGCGCCTTCGAATCAGGCGTTTTTTTAACCGAAGCACAGGTGCTGGCGATGTCTGTGGTCCGAGACAAAGGGCTGCCGCCCGGGTTGGGCAAATCAAACGGCTTAGTGGCGGGGATGTCCCCGTCGGGTCAGAAACGCGACAAGCCTGCACGCACTCCTGGCGCCGGTGTGCGCCATTGGCAGTTAGGAAATGATTCATGAACGCGAGCACAGCCAAGCAGCCCTGGAAGCAGCCATTTTGGAAGCCGGCGAAAGGCCAAAGCGGCGTCTTCTGGTATCTCATTCTCATTCACGCGCTTGCAGTTGTCGGACTCATCCTGTTTCCCGTTCCCAGCCTTAAGGTTCTCGGCCTTTCGTTGTTCCTGGCCTGCCTTGGTGGACTGGGAACAACAGTGTGTTACCACCGGGCGCTGGCGCATCGCGCTGTGCGGTTGAACCACGTCGTCGAGCAGATACTGACATTCTGCGCCATGTTCAACGGTTCCGGCGCGCCGGCGAGTTGGGTCGCCTATCACCGCCATCATCATTCGCGCGCCGACACTGAGGACGATGTCTCCAGCCCGCTGTTCGGAGGTTTCTGGTGGGCCCATCTCCGGTGGCTGTACCAGGCCGGACCGTCCGAACCTCAGCGCTGGTGTCCGGAACTGGCCAAGGGAGCGCGGCGGACGTGGAACTATGCGCAAGTCCCGATTGTCGGCCTTTCCCTGTTATGCGGGTTGCCGTTTGGCTGGGCGGCATTCTTCTGGATGGGCGCCATCCGCCTGGTCTATTCCCTGCACATGCAGTGCTTCGTGAACAGCGTGACCCACCTCGGTGAAGTGAAGGACGGCAGCACCAGCCAGAATGTCTGGTGGCTCGGGCCGCTGCAGTTGTCCGCGTGGGGCGAGAACTGGCATGGAAACCACCACGCCAATGCCGGCTCGGCGCGCCTGGGCCTGGTCTGGTGGCAAGTGGACGTCGGCTGGTATTTTATCTGGTTGCTGGAAACGATGCATCTCGCGCGGAGCGTTCGCCGGCCGGTCCGGCGCGAGGATCTGGCGAGGGCGGCCGGCGCCTAAGTTCGCCCGCAGTTTCACAGGGAGAAAGCTTCAGTGGCCTCGAACGATTCCCAGTTTCAACGAGAGCGAATCGAACGGCTTGCGTTGCGAGAATGCCCGAACTACACGGTGGTGTTCGATGAGCAATCTCCCGACATCCGATTCAGTCTGTTCAATCGCGCGACGACGAAGCGCTCCGGCAATTCCGTGGCGGCGACTGCCCCCGCGACGCGTGGAAAAGACGACGCCCGCCTGAAAAAGCTCCTGCTTCTGATGGCCGCGCAGTGTGAACGGTAAAGGACCGACACAAGGTCGTGGCGGTCTGGCGATAAAT
>JBKKAI010000074.1:0-2672 GCA_046714815.1 Terriglobia bacterium
GCGCGCGGCGCGCGCCGCGCTGCTGGGCCAGCTCGGCGGCGCGCGCGACGGCGCCGGCATGGCCGGATATAACGATCTGGCCGGGCCCGTTGATGTTGGCCGGCGAGACCACTTCGCCAAGGGCCGCCTCGCGGCATACGTTTTCCAGCGCCGCCAACGGCAGCCGCGTGATGGCGGCCATGGCGCCAACGCCCGGCGCGACGGCCTCCTGCATATACCGGCCGCGCCGGCGGACGGTTTCCACCGCGTCGGCAAACGACAGCGCGCCGGCGGCCACCAGCGCCGAGTATTCCCCGAGACTGTGCCCCGCGACAAAGTTGGGCAGCAGGCCGCACTGCTCCAGAACGCGGAATGCCGCCACCGAGCACGCCAGCATCGCCGGCTGGGTGTTCTCGGTGAGCTTCAGGCGCTCCTCGGGACCTTGGAAGCAGAGATCGGAAAGCGAAAAGCCCAGGACGCGGTCAGCCTCGTCGAAGACCGCGCGCGCCTCCGGGTGGCGCTCGGCCAGCTCGCGGCCCATGCCCGCGAACTGCGACCCCTGCCCCGGAAACATGTAGACGATTCTGGACATGAGGGAGGATTATCGCGGATCGGCGGCGGCGGGCCGCGGCGTGGCGGGTGACCCGCCGGATGGCTGCTGCCCGGCGGATGAACCGGGTGGCTGCAAGGCGGCAGGGGAACCGCCGGGTTGCCGGAGCGCTGCCAGCCCCTGTTCGATGCGCTGGTTGATGCGCTCCCGGTGGAACTCGGCGGCGACACGCACGGCGTTGCGGATGGCCTTGGCGCTCGAGCTGCCGTGGCTGATCACGCAAACGCCCTTCACGCCCAGCAGCGGCGCTCCGCCCAGCTCGCTGTAGTCCACGCGCTTGCGGAAGTCGGCGTACGCCTGCCGCGACAACACGTAGCCGACCTTGGCGGTGATCGTGCTCGAAAGCGCCTCCTTCAGCATCTGCTTTATGGTTTCGGCCAGGCCTTCGCTGATCTTCAGCGCCACGTTGCCGATGAAGCCGTCACAGACGATCACATCCACTTTCCCGTTGTAGAGGTCGCGGCCTTCGACGTTGCCGACAAAGTTGAGCGGCAGCCGCCGCAGCAGCGGGTAAGTTTCGCGGGTGAGATCGTTTCCCTTGGACTCCTCTTCGCCGATCGAGAGCAGGCCGACGCGCGGGCAGGCGATGCCGAAGATGGCGCGCGAGTAGATCTCCCCCATTACCGCAAACTGCGCGAGGTGATGCGCCTTACAGTCCACGTTCGCGCCCACATCGAGCATGACGGCCTTGGCGCCGCCGGCGGTGGGGAAAACGCCGGCCACCGCCGGGCGGTCCACGCCGGGCAGCGAGCCGAGCACGATCTTCACCGTGGCCATCACCGCGCCGGTATTGCCGGCGCTCACCATCCCCTCGGCCTTGCCGTCGCGCACCAGGCGGGCGGCCACCCGAATCGAGCTGTCCCGCTTCTGGCGGAAGCTCTTGGCCGCCTTGTCCTCCATGGTGATGACTTCGCTGGCGTGGACGATTTCGACCGGCAGGCCGGCGGTATCGCGCCCGGCGAGCTCCTTGCGGAGCAGGTCTTCGCGCCCCACCAGCAGCACGCGGATTCCCAGGTCGCGCGCCGCCTGGAGCGCGCCTTCCACCTCGCTGCGCGGCGCGTGGTCGCTACCCATCGCGTCCACCGCGATAGTCGTGGCGGGGGCCGGCAGGCCCGGCGGGTTAGCCGGCGCGCTCGCCGCCACGGAACTCCCGGAAGATGAGCCGGTGCTCAACCTGGTGTTCTCCTCTTACTCTGCGGCCGCCTCGGTGATCTCGCGGCCCTTGTACTGGCCGCAGCGTGGGCAGGCGCGGTGCGGCAGCTTGGGCTCATGGCAGTTCGGACATTCGTCCAGCGACTGCGGGGTCAGAAAGTCGTGAGCGCGCCGGTTGTTCTTGCGGCGCTTGGAATGGCGTCGTTTCGGATTCGGCATGGCTGGCTCCTAACGTGAAACTGGCTTTGAAGCTTGAGAAAAAATGCCTTACTTTCGTAAACCCTCCCAGCGGGGATCCACCGGCTGCGGGCATTCGCACCCTTCACGGTTGAGGTTGCTCCCGCAGGTGGGGCAGAGGCCGCGGCAATCGTCGCGGCAGATGCTGCGTATGGGCAGCGACAGCAGCACCTGCTCCTTGGCCACATCTTCCAGCAGCAAGCCCCCGCCGCGATAGAACCCGATATCTTCCTCGCCTCGCGGCACCTGAAATTCGTCGCCGCGGGTCATGGTCTCGATGGGCCGGTAAATCAGGTCGAAATCCACCTCCACCGCGTGCCGCATCGGATCGAGACAGCGGCCGCAGATCACTTCCACTTCGGTCGCCACGTGGCCGCGCACTTCGATCTCGCCGGCCAGCAGGTTGGCCGCCCCGCGGATATTCAGCGGCCCGGCCTGCTCCAATCCCCCGGTGGCGTAATCAATGTGTCCCGGAGGAAACGTCTCGCCAAATTTGACGCGATGTTCATGGAGCTCCTCGACGGTGATGAACATGGCAGTGCGCGCCACAACCCACTTGCCAGGAACACCTTGCCAGCAACACCAGGGATCCTACAGGCGGGTAAACTACTGATTATAGCGGAAGGCGCGCGTAAGTCAATTTCCACCGCAGCGAGAGAACAGCGAGCGGGTCCGCGACGCCGAGCCGCGACCG
>JBKKAI010000075.1:0-4267 GCA_046714815.1 Terriglobia bacterium
CGCAACCGGCTCCGGTGCCGGTTGCCGGCGCCCATCCGCTGCCGGCCCCCCAGACCGGCGCGGCGCCGGTCCGCATCCTGGTGAGCATGGGGCCGCCCCTCAGCGCGGAGGAGGCCGCGTCCATCACGCGCCACTCGCCCAACATTACCCTGGTGCAGGCGGGATCGCGCGACGACGTCTACGCAAAGATTGAAACAGCCGACGTGTTCTTCGGCTCGATTGACCGCCAGGCGCTGAAACTGGGCACCCGGCTGAAATGGATCCAACACCCCGCCGCCGGCGTCGAGGGCATCATGCCCATCTCCGAGCTGGTCGCCTCCAACATCGTGGTGACCAACATGCAGCGCGTCTACGCGCCGGTGATTTCGGAGACGGCCATCGGCCTGCTGCTGGCGCTGGCGCGCGGGTTCCCGACATATGTGCGCCAGGCCGACCAGAAGGTATGGAAGCCGGCCCCGAACCTGGTCGAGATCAGCAACAAGACGATGGGCGTGATCGGCTTCGGCGGGCTGGGCAGCGAGACGGCGCGCCGCGCCCACGACGGCTTCCAGATGCGCATCCTCGCCACCGACGCCAAGCCGCTACCGCGGCCGCACTGGGTGGAGGAACTGCGGGACCCCTCTTTCCAGACCGAATTGGTCAAGCAGTCCGACGCGGTGGTGGTCGCCGTGCCGGAAACCCCCAAGACGCGCGGCATGGTGAATGAAGCATTCCTGCGCAACATGAAAAAGTCCGCCTACCTGCTGGCCATCTCTCGCGGACCGGTTTACGACGGCGCCGCCGTGCTGCGCGCGCTGAAAGAGGGCTGGATCGCCGGGGCGGGACTGGACGTGACGCCGCGCGAGCCGCTGCCGGCCGACGATCCGCTGTGGACCGCGCCCAACGCCATCATCACGGTCCATTCTTCGGGACAGGCGCCGGAGCGGCGCGGCCGGATGGTGGGCCTGTTCGCCGAAAACGTGCGCCGCTACGTGAATGGCCTGCCGCTGATGAACGTAGTGGACAAAACGCAAGGCTACTAACGGCGTGGCACAGGCATTCTTGCCTGCGCGCCGGCGTGGCACAGGCTCGCCGCGGCGAGCCTGTGCGCCGGCTTTCGACTTTGAACTTGCCTAAGCTGACCGCTGCGATTATCGTGCTGCTGGTCCTCGGCGTGGCGATTGCCGCCCAGCGCCGGCCGCCCGCGCCGGCCCAGGAGCCGGCCTCCCCCACCGCGCTCGAAGGTCCGCCCGCCAACCTGCCCGAGGCAAAAATCGCTGGCGAACTTCCCGGCTCGCGCGTCTCTCCGGAAGAAATCACCGCCGACTGGCCCGCGGCCGCCGTCACATCCGATGGCGCCACTTGGGTGGCCTGGATTGAATGGGACGGAAAGGGAGCCGACCGCGTGGTCCTGCGCCGCAGTTCCGACGGCGCGGCCTGGGCGGCGCCCATCGTCATCGAGGACGGCAACTGGGACCATTACTCGCCTGCCCTGGTTTCTCGCGGCGGCCGCGTGCTGGCACTGTGGTCGGCGCAGGCGCCGGCCCAGCCAAACAACGAGACGAACTATGATCTGTACGCCGCCGAAGTGGATGCCTCCGGGAAAGTGTCGAAGCCGGAGCGCCTGACCAGCGCACCGTATAGCGATTTCAACGCGCGGGCCGTCTCGGATACGGCCGGCAACGTTACCGTCGTATGGCAATCGTTCCGTAGCGGCCAGGCCGACATCTATGCGCGGCGGTTGAGCGGCAGCCGCTGGGGCGCCGAAGTCCGAATCTCGCCGAGCGAGGCCAATGATTGGGAGCCGGCCGTGGCGCTCGACAGCCGTGGCGCCGCCTGGATCGCCTGGGACAGCTACGCGGCCGGCAACTACGACGTGATGCTGCGCTCCTTCGACGGCCGCGCGGCCGGCGCGCTGGTGCCGGTGACGGCCGAGCCAGACGCGCAGTTCCACAGCTCGGTCGCGGTGGACCGGGATGATCGCGTCTGGATCGCCTGGGACGAAGGGGGCCGGAACTGGGGCAAGGATTTCTCGCGGTCGAGCGCCGCGCCGGGCAGCCGCGGCCTGCATTTTTCCCGCTCCCTGAATGTTCGCGTCTGGCAGCGCAACCGCCTCCAGGAGCCCGCCGCCGATCTTTCGACGGTCCTCACCGGGCGCATGAGCCGCTACGCCGAGCTGCCGCATCTGGCGGTGGACGGCGCCGGGTCACTATGGATGGTGTTTCGCCACTGGACCTGGACCAAGCCCAACGAGATTTACCACTTCTACGCGACGCGCCTGGAAGGCGGCCAGTGGACCATGCCGCTGCGCCTGTCCAACAGCTCCGGCCAGAACTCGCAGCGCGCCGGCATTGCCCGTGCGAAGAGCGGCGCGCTCCTGGTAGCGTATTCGAGCGACGGGCGCTCGCCGGTGAACGTGCCGCGCGACCAGATGCACGCGCTGCACTACAACGTTTACCTGGCCTCGCTCGAATCGAAGGCCGCGCCTGGGGCGGGGAAACTCAACGACGTAACCCTGCCGCCGCCGGCCATCGCGCCGCCGCCGCGGCCGCGCGCCTCGCTCGCCGTGGCGGAAAAGTCCTACACGCTGCTCTGGGGCGATGCGCACCGGCACACCGACATCCGCGGCCACAGCGGCGTGGACGCCTCGGTGCTCGATACCTATCGCTATGCGCTGGACGCCGCGCAACTGGACTGGCTGGGCACCAGCGACCACAACGAGGTGGTGGGCGGCACCTGGCCCGACGGCTTGCGCGATTACCAGTGGTGGTGGACGCAGAAGGCGGTGGACCTGTTCAGCCATCCGCCGCGATTCATCGGCGTGTACAGCTACGAGCACAGCATGGCGCGGCCCGGCGGCCACCGCAATATTCTGTTCCTGAAGCGCGGCGCGCCCTTGCGCGCCATTGATCGCAGCCGCGGCCTGCAGGCGCCCGACAACGCCCCGCCTGAGCTCTGGAAATGGGCCGAAGAAAATGTTCTGACCGAAGCCGGCCAGAAGATGGTGATCGTTCCGCACACGTTCGCGGCCGGCCCGCTGGCCGACTGGAACTGGCCCAACGCGCGTTTCGACTGCCTGCTGGAGATTTACCAGGGATGCCGCGGAAGCTACGAGGCCTGGCGCCAGCCGCCGAAAGAAAAGCGCGGCCCCACGCAAACCGATGAGCCCGGCCACTTCGCGCAGGACGCGCTGGCCAAAGGAAACGTGTACGGGTTCGTCTCCTTCAGCGACCACGCTTCGACGCACAACAGTTGGGCGGGCGTCTGGGTGGAGCGGGCGACCCGGGAGGGCCTGCTCGACGCGATGCTGGCGCGCCGCACTTACGCGGCCAGCGACGAGATCGTGCTCAAGGTGACGGCGGCCGGCCGCATGGTGGGGGAGAAGTTCGCGGCGCCCGCGGGCACGCCGCTCGAGCTGGTGATCTCCATCGCCGCGCCCGACACCATCCTGCGGGTGGATGTGGTGCGCAACGGCCAATTCATCTTTACCCGTTCGCCGGCGGCCCGCACGGCCGAGCTCCGCTTTCGCGATTCCGACCCTCCGAAAGGCTCGGCCTATTACTACGTCCGCGTTTTCCAGCGCGATCCGGAGAACCCGGACGGCGACCCGGAGATCGCCTGGTCTTCTCCGTTTTTCGTCACTTACCCTTAGCAGGCCGTGGTAAACCCGCTCCCTCAGCAAGCGGTCAGTACAGAACTTACACCACGGGCTGTTAGGGAGGATAGCCACGGCCTTCGATTTCGCGGTATAATGTTCACCGTTGCGGACGGCTGTTTGTCATCACTTTTCGTTTTTTCGACAGGGCTGCCGGGCTTTTCCCTCAGGGCAGCCCTTTTGACTTGCCGAGGGGCGGAGCCTGAATCGCTCTGTCCGGCAACAGGAAGGAAGTAAAGAAGAGATGGCTTTGAAGCTATATGTAGGAAACCTGCCCCATTCGGTTCAGGACAACGACCTGGTGGACTGGGTCACCAACGAAGGATTCAAGGTGGAGGCGGCGCGGGTGATCCGTGACCGCAGCACCGGCCAGTCGCGCGGGTTCGGGTTTATCGAACTGGCGTCGGGCGAAGACCTGGCACAGGCTATCGCCCGCCTGAACGGGATGCAGTGGGAGGGTCGGACGCTGCAGGTCAACGAAGCGCGGCCGGAAACCGGTGGCGGTGGCGGCGGCGGCGGCGGGAGCCGCGGCGGAGGCGGTGGCGGCGGAGGCCGCGGCGGCCAGCGCAGTGGCGGTGGCGGCGGTGGTGGTGGACGCCGCTGGTAGGGACCAGCCATGACCGGGACCGGCGC
>JBKKAI010000076.1:0-3032 GCA_046714815.1 Terriglobia bacterium
ACGCAGGGGTTCCGCCGCGAGTGCAAAGCTTTGGTCTGGGGTTTATATCAGAAGCGCAATTTTCGTGCCGTTTACGGCGTTTCACACGATGTACCCATGAATGCTGGTGCCGCTCACCAGCGCGTGGCAGGTTGTAGCGCGATTACGGGACCCTCCGGGAGATCGACCCAGGGCTGACCTCTTCCAGCTTGCCGTCGCGGATGCGTAGCACCCGATCGCAGCGGCCGGCAAAGTCGAGGTTGTGGGTCACCAGCAGCGAGGTCAGGCCGTGGTCGCGGTGCAGCCGCAGGATCAACTCCAGGACAGCTTCGGCGGTCTTGCCGTCCAGGTCACCGGTGGGCTCATCGGCCATCAGGATCTTGGGTTTCGCGATCAGCGCCCGCGCCAGCGCCACCCGTTGCTGCTCCCCGCCGGAGAGTTCGCCCGGACGATGTTCGGCCCGGTCAAGTAGTCCCACCTGTTGGAGCCAGTCGGCAGCGCGTTCCCGGGCCGCCGGCTGCGGCATACCCGTCAACAAAAGCGGCATGGCGACGTTTTCCAGCGCGGAGAACTCCGGCAGCAGATAGAGGAATTGCCAGACATACACGAGTTCGCGGTTACGGAAGCCAGCGGCAGCAGCTTCGTCGAGGGCATTGAGATCGATGTCGCCAAACCAGACCTTGCCCGCGGTGGGCCGGTCGAGCGCGCCCAGAAGATGCAGTAAAGTACTTTTCCCGCTGCCCGACTCGCCTACGATGGCGAGCGCTTCGCCCGCGCGAACCTCGAGTGACAAGTCCTCAAAAATGACGAGGTCCTGCTTGCCGGTGCGGTAAACCTTCTTCAGCGCCTCGACGCGCAGGCGGCTAGGGGTTCCATGCAATGCGTTATTCATAGCGCAGCGCCTCCGCGGGGAGGATCCTGGCGGCGGACCACGAAGGATAGATCGTCGAGATGAACGAGATGGCGAGGGCGACGGCGGCGACCACGATGCCGTCGATGGCGCGCGGCGCGAAGGGAACGTAGTCGATGGAGTAGACCTCCGCCGAGAGCGCGATCAGTTTGTAATGCGCGCCCGCCCAGGAGAATGCATAGCCCAGGACCAGCCCGAGCGTGGTGCCGATCACGCCGATCAGCATGCCTTGCGCGATGAAGATGCGGCGGACCTGCGCGCGCCGCGCCCCCATGGACATGAGCACGGCGATGTCCTTGTGCTTCTCCATCACCATCATGATGAGCGAGATCAGAATGTTGAGCGCCGCGACCAGGACGATGAGTCCGATGGTGATGAACGTCACCACGCGCTCCAGGCGCAACGCGCGAAAGAGCGCCTGGTTCTGTTGCATCCAGTTCTGTGATTGGAAGCCGGGGCCGGCGACGACTTCGAGGCTGCGGCCCACTTCCGCGGCCAGATAGAGGTCGTCGAGTTTGAATTCGATGATGGAGATGATGTCGCCCAGGCCGAAGAGGCGCTGCGAATCGCTCAAGCGAGTGAAGGCCCACGCGGAATCGTAGTCGTAAAAACCGCTGGTAAAGATGCCGACGACTTTGAAGCGGACGTACTTCGGCACCAGGCCGAAGGGAGTGAGTTCGCCTTGTGGGCTGGTGACGAGGACGACCGACCCGACCGTGGCGCCAATGTCCGTCGCAAGTTCCCGTCCCAGGACGATCGGCGCAAGCGCGGGCGCGGGCAGCTCTGACTGGCTGCCTTCGAGTGGCTGCAGCATCTTTTCCGGGTCAGCGCGCAGCGCCGCGGCGGAGCCGATGTTAACGTGCTTCAGGATGCCGCTGACTTTTTCTTCCTGCTCCGGGATGATGCCCTTGAGGATCACGCCTTTGGCGCGCGCCCCGCGCGAGATCAGCACCTGCTCATAGATGGCGGGCGAGGCGGCCACGACGTGCGGCTGCTTCGCCAGGCGCTCCATCATGGCGGGCCAGTTGCGGAAGCCGTCGTCCTGCGCCGTGCGCAGCAGGCTGACATGCGAGGTGGAGCCGAGCAGCCGCTCCTGCAAGTCCTGGCGAAAGCCGTTGTTGATGGCCAGCGCGATGATGAGCGAAGCTACGCCCGCGGTCACGCCCACGACCGATATCGCCGTGATCACACTGATGACGGCTTGTCTCCGCTTGGCGCGGAGATAACGGGCGGCAATGAAAAGTTCGAAATTGGCCATCGGCTATAGGCTGTCGGCTTTCAGCTTAAATCAGATGCAGATTTTGGGCTATTTCAGCGGCTATTTCGTGGGGGTTATTTCACGGGAAAGACGGCCGGCACCCGCCGCCTGTACTCGCGGAATTCGTCGCCAAAGCGGCGTTCAAGTTCGGCGTCCTCGGAGCGGATCATGAAGCAGCCCGTGATAATGGCCATGGCCCACAGCGCGAAAGCGACGGTGAGGCCGCTGCCCACCGTCCACGCGGTCAGCATGAGGAGATGCGCCAGATAAATAGGATGGCGGACGCGCGCATGCATCCCCGTGGTGACCAGGCGCTGCTCCAGTTGGGGCTCGAGCTCGGTGCGTCCGATAAGGTTGTCGAGGCCGAAGTGGCCGATGCGGCTGTACATCGAGGCGCCGACGAAGAACAGTACCGCCCCAGCCAGCCACGACCAGGGCGTGGCGTAAAGGCGTTCGGCACACCAGGGCGCGGTGAGCAATGCGGTCGCCAGGATCAAGAGCAGCCACGTCCCGCCCAAAAGTGGGCGCGCCCCCAACTTCGGCGTCGCCCCGCGCCAACGCTCGGCGAACGGGTGGATCACCAGCCAGAAAAGCGGAATGGTGGCGATGATGATGGCGATGATCCACGCGAAGGTGAGGAGGAAGGGCATGGTTGGTTTCCCGTTTCCTGTTTCCCGATGTGCCGGAAGAAGATGCCCTCGCGAGGGTAGGGATCCCTCGTCGGCGCCCGCGGTTACTCACGCCTCGCTCGGGATAACAAAAGCCAAGAGCCAAGAGCTAACAGTCAAAAGCTAACAGATTACAGCCGCTCTTCTACTTCACCACGATCTTCGCCGTACTCACATTGTCGAAGCGGTCGAAGACGCGGACCACGATGACATGTTC
>JBKKAI010000077.1:0-6611 GCA_046714815.1 Terriglobia bacterium
GGCCTCACCTGGTCGCTGCCGTGGTTCGGCCGGAACAAGACCGTCCTGCGGATGGGCTACGGCGTCGGCTACGAGCGCAACTCACTGCGGATTGTGGACGTGATCGCCGGAGACCTGCCCGGATTGCGCGAGCGCCCCAGCTTCACCTCGGCGGCCTACCTGGACCTTTCGCGGGTGCGGCTCCCGATCACGCCGACGGGGCGGCCCTTTGACGTCGTGCCGCTGACCGACCGCGCGCAGACCGTGCGCACCTTCGACAGCGGCCTGCGCTCGCCCTACGTGCAGAACTGGAACATCACCCTCCAGCGCGCACTCACGCGCAATACGGTGCTCGACGTTCGCTACGTGGGCAACAAGGGGACGCGGCTGGTGCGCGGCGCGAGCATCAACGAGGAGAACATCTTTGAGACCGGAATTCTCGACGCATTCCGCGTAACCCAGGCCGGAGGAAATTCGCCGCTGCTCGACCGAATCTTCCGCGGAATCACCGTGCCGGGGTTGGGCCTGGTGGACGGCGTGAATATCTCCGGCTCCCAGGCGGCGCGCTTCATCACCAGCACGCAGGCTAACCTGGCGAGTCACGGCGTGGCCGGCTTCGCCGATTACCTGAACACCACCGACCAGTTTACCGGCGAGCGCGGCGGCCTGCTGCGGCGTGCCGGCCTGCCGGAAAACTGGATCGTGGCCAACCCGCAGTTCGCCTCCGCGCGCCTCAGCGGCAATTTCGCCGGCTCCACCTACCATTCGCTCCAGGTGGAAGTGAACCGGCGCTTCGCCGCCGGCTGGACTGTGCAGGGCAACTACACCTGGAGCCGTACTCTCGGCGAAGAAGAGGGCGACAGCCAGGAACAGAACGACAGCTACCGCAACCTGCGCAACCGCCGCCTGGACAAGCGGCTGCTCAGTTTCCACCGAACCCACGTCTTTCGCAACAACGCCACTTGGGACCTGCCCGTCGGCCCCGGCAAGCTCCTGGGCCGCGGCCTGAAGGGCCCGCTGGCCCGCGTGCTGGAAGGCTGGAAGGTCAGCACCATTTTCAATCTTTTCTCCGGGGAACCCCTGGACCTCGTCGCCGACCTCGCCACTTGGAATACTTTCGGCGACAATACGCCGGTGGCAGTGGCGCCTTTTTCCAAGGCCGGCGGCGGGCTGCGTCGCACCGGCCAGGGCGTCAGCTACTTCGATGAACTGCGCCAGGTGACCGATCCTTCGGTCGAGCACCTGACCACGCTGAATAATGTCCGTGGGCGCAGCACACTGCGGGCGATCACCGACGCCTCAGGCCGCCTGCTGCTGGTGAATCCCACGCCCGGCGTCCTCGGCAACCTCGCGCAGAGCTTTCTGGAAGGCCCGGGCAGCGTGCGTTTCGATCTGAACCTGAGCAAGCAGGTCCGCATCACCGAACACAAGAGCCTGGAGCTGCGGGCCGACGCCATCAACGTAACCAACAGCCCGGACTTCAACAATCCCAACACGGACATCAACTCGCCGAATTTCGGGCGCATCACTGGGACCGCCGCCGGCGCCAATCGCGTAATCGTCGTCGGAATCCGGCTCAACTTCTGAGGGTTCTTAGGGCCCGCACAACGCGTCGGTTGCTCGCCGCCCTGGCCGTCATCGGCGCCGTCCCGCGACGGTTTATTGAGATAAGATAGGAAGCCAGAATGTCGGACCGAAAATACAAACAGCGTGGCTACCAGGATTCCGGACGCGACGATCGCCGCGATTCAGCCCCGGCACGGCGGCCGCCGCCGGAAAACCTGGGCGGGCCGCGGCATATTTCCATGCCCGGCCGCCGGCTGGTGATGCGCTGCGCGGCTTGCGGCACGGTGCTGGCGCCGGACATTGACACCGCCGGCCGCTGCCCCCGCTGCAACTTCGAGTTGCACAGTTGCAAGCAGTGCGCCTGTTTCGATCCCGGCAGCCGCTTCGAATGCTCCCGGCCGGTAACCGCGCGCATCGCCCGCAAGGACGCCCGCAACGAGTGCACGCTCTACGAGGCGCGGACCACCGTGGAAAAGGAAACGTCGTCCTCCCGCTCGCGCCCGCCCGACGCCCGCAGCGCGTTCGAAAACCTGTTCAAGAAGTAGTCCGTGCCCGCACTGCTGAAGCTACACGAGGAGATCGTGGCCTGCCGGCGCTGCCCGCGCCTGGTGAGCCACTGCCGGAGAGTAGCGCGTGAAAAGCGCCGCGCTTACCGGGATTGGGACTACTGGGGCCGGCCGGTACCGCCTTTCGGCGATCCGCGGGCGCGCCTGCTGGTTCTGGGCCTGGCGCCGGCGGCCCACGGCGGAAACCGGACCGGCCGCATGTTTACCGGCGACCGCTCGGGTGATTTTCTCTACGCCGCGCTGCACCGTGCCGGCTTCGCCAGCCAGGCCGCGGCGACCCACCGCGGCGACGGGCTCGAGCTGCGCGATGTTTACATCACCGCGTCGGTCCGCTGCGCCCCGCCGGGCAACAAACCGACTCCCGCGGAGCAGGCGCGATGCCGGCCGTTCCTGGAGCGCGAGCTGGCCCTGTTGCCGCAGGTGCGGGTGGTGCTGGCCCTCGGCAAGATCGCCTTTGATACCTACCTGCGCCTGCTGAAAGATATGGGACGGCTGGCGCCGCGGGCGCCCTATCGCTTCGCGCATGGAGCGCATTACCCGCTGCCCGCGCCGTTGCCGGCGCTGTTCGCCTCCTACCATCCCAGCCAGCAGAATACTTTCACCGGCAAACTGACGCCGGCAATGCTCGACGCCCTTTTTCGGCGCGTGCGCCACGCGGTTGAACATGGCGGCCCGGGCCCGCCGGCAGCGGTGACCCGCAATGTATAATCGGCGCTCCTTGTGAGATATCTGTCCGCTCCCTGCGTCCTTGTATGCACCGCCGGAATTCTGTTGGCCTCGGTGGGCATCTGGGCCCTCTGGCGCCGCCGCCGGCGATTGTCCGTACTCGCGCTTGCCGCCGCATCGCTGGCCATCATTTCCGCCGCCGCTTACCTGGCGGTGCAATCCTGCCGAATGCTGGAGGCGGCGTCCCCAAGGCACGCCCGGATAACGGCCGGGCGCCTCGTCGCGCTTCAGGCTGAAAAGACGAGGCGCACCCTTCTTTCCAAGCCGCGGTACAGAGATACAAAGCGCCTGAACCACTTTGAATCGAAGGTGTACTCCCAGGCCGGCGAGGACGGCATCATCCGGGAGGTTTTCAACAGGATCGGTGTCACCAACAGGTTTTTTGTCGAGTTCGGCTCGGGAGACGGCCAGGAAAACAATACCGTCTTCCTTCTTCGAAGCGGCTGGAGCGGACTCTGGATGGATGCGTCGGATACGGCCATGGAACAGGCGAAACGGGACTTCTCCCGGGAAATACAGGCGCGCAGGCTCACCGTATTGACTGCTTTCATCACGGCGGAGAATATCGAAGACCTGTTGGGCCGGGCCGGCGTTCCATCGCAATTCGACCTGCTTTCCATTGACATTGACCGGAATGACTATTGGGTCTGGAGCAGGATCGAGCGATACCGCCCCCGGGCGGCCGTGGTGGAATACAATTCCACTTTTCCCCCGAAAGCCGACTGGGTGGTCCCGTACGATCCCATCGCTTTCGGGGATGGCACGAGGGATTTTGGCGCCAGCCTGGCCGCATTGGAAAGACTCGGGCGTAAGAAGGGGTATCTGCTGGTGGGTTGCAATTTCGGCGGAACCAACGCCTTCTTCGTTCGCGAGGACTTGGCCGCCAATCATTTCGTCGGACCGTTCACAGCAGAGAACCACTACGAGCCGCCTCAGGGGGTTCCGGTCTGGGGCCCCCGGCCTATCGAAGACCATTAGCGAGGGGCTGAGCGAAGGATAGGTCGAGTGTCAGGCCGGCAGAGCAACGGCCGCTTCGATCATGATTGGTTTGAAGCGTACACCGCACGATACCACACGGGATGGTTCTCGTGTCCATCGCTGGACCGTTGCGGCCGCCGCCATTCCGTCTAACTCATTCGAAAGACGTGGCCTTCGAGCCGCCTGCGTTTGGCCCGGAACTTGCTCTTACAACTGGCGGAGGCGCAAAGTATGCTTTGGACAATTTTCGTGGTGCTCATGGTTCTTTGGCTGCTCGGCATGGTTAGTTCTTACACCATCGGTGGATTCATTCACGTTCTGTTGATTATTGCCATCGCCGTGGTGCTGATCCGGGTGATCGGCGGCCGCTCAGCGGTCTAGCCGGAAAGCTCGATGAAAACAACCGCCATTGTCGGTATTTTCCTGATCGTGATTGGTGTACTGGCCCTCATCTACCAGGGCATCCCCTACACATCACGCAAGGAGATCATTGATATCGGGCCTATCCAGGCCAGTACAGAGACCAGAAAGACAATCCCATTACCCCCGGTCCTGGGAGGATTGTCACTCGTGGGTGGAATCGTTCTGGTGATTGCCGGAGCACGGAAGCCCTAGCTCCCGATTCCCCCAAAATACCCTCAGGCCAGGCCCCCCTACCCCCCCTTCAAGGGGACCTGGCCGAGGGGAACCTCACTTCCCCGGCCCATCGAAGCGGCGGGCGGCCTCGATGGCCTTCTCCACCACCCGCAGAGCGTCCGGCCTCAGGCCCAGGGCGGCAAGCTCGTCGGGGGCCACCCAGCGGCATTCGGCCGCATCGGACGAGGCGCAGGCGCAGTCTTGATTCACGCGGCACAGGTAATCAATCAGCACGAAGTGGTAGCGGGTGCGGCCGTCGCTATCGCGGGTGATGCGGTCCAGCACCTCCAGCACCTCCAGCACCTCCACCTCCAGCCCTGTTTCCTCGCGCATCTCACGGCACAGCGCTTCCCCAAGCGACTCGCCGGCCTCGACTACCCCGCCGGGAATGGACCACTCGCCGAGCAGGGGGGGCCGCCCCCGCTTCACCAGCAGCACGCGGCCGCGGTAGATCGCCACGCCGCCCACTCCCACGATCGGCCGCTCCGGATATTCACGGCTCATGTTGACTGCATCCCGCAGTTGATGGTAGCCCGGAAAAAAACATCTCTTGACCGGGTCACCGCGGTTTTATATTAGAGCTTGGCCGCCTTTGCGGCCACCTGAAAGCGGAGGAAGCCAATGCCCAGCTGTCCCGAGTGCGAAGCAGCTTTGGACGTGGAAGACGACGAAGTCGAAGAGGGCGAGGTTATCAACTGTCCGGATTGCGGCCTCGAGCAGGAGGTGGTCCACATCCATCCCATCGAGGTGGAGCGCCTGGAAGACCAAGACGAGGACGAGGGCGAAGAGGACGACGACGAAGAGGAAGAAGAGGAGGAGGAGAACTGAAGGGAATGCGCAGCCAGGTTCCGGCGGCCGTGCTTCTGTTGGCGCTGGCTGCCGGCGACACCCGGAGCGAAACGCTCCGGGCGGCAGCGGGCGATCAACAGAAATCCAGGAATTCCAGAAAACAGCGCGCGCAGGAATACGCCCTGCTGTTCGGCTCCGTCTTCGACGAGGCGGGACGCGCCGTGCGCGGCGCCAATGTCCGCGTCCGCCAGAAGGACGGAAAGAAAAAGTGGGAGGCTTCGACCAACCCACGCGGCGAATTCGCTGTCCGCCTTCCGGTGGGCGCCGGCGTTTACATCGCGCAAGTTTCTCTCTCCGGGTTCACGGGCGAAAGCAAGGAAGTGAGTTTTGCCGCCGATGAGCGGCAGGATATTTCCCTGCGGCTCTCGAAAGGCCAGTAGCTGCTAAACCACGATGATTGCGGAACTCGATTCGGCCAGCACCCGGCCGACGGTGGCGGCGGGGATGCCGGCTTCTTTCATTGCCTGTTCGAGCGCGGGCGCGTCGGCCGCTTCCACGGAAATCAGCAGCCCGCCCGAGGTCTGCGGGTCGTAGAGCAGCGCCTCGATCTCGGGGGCAAGCGCGGCGCGGACCTCGACGGCAGAGCAGACGAACTCGCGGTTGTTTTTCAGGCCGCCCGGCTGGTGGCCGGCGCGGGCCGCCTCCACCGCCCCCGGCAGGAACAGGACGCGCGTGTGATCAATCTCCAGACCCACGCCGCTGGCCGCCGCCACCTCGCGGGCGTGTCCCAGCAGGCCGAAGCCGGTGATGTCGGTGGCCGCGTGGGAACGGAAGCGCAGCATGATCTCGCAGGCGGCGCCGTTCAGCATGCACATGGATTCCACCGCCGCCGCCACGTGCGCGGTGTCCACCGCGTCCCGCTTCAGCGCGGTGGAAATCACGCCCGTCCCCAGCCGCTTCGTCAAGACCAGCGCATCGCCGGCGCGCGCGCCGTTGTTGGCCAGAATGCGCTCGGGCGAGATCAGGCCGCTGACCGCGTAGCCGAACTTGACCTCCTCATCGGCGATCGAGTGCCCGCCGACCACGGCGCATCCGGCCTCCTCCATCTTCCGGAAGCCGCCCAGCAGGATCTGCTCGAGGATTCCGATGTCGGCTTTCGGCGGGAACGCCACCACCGACAGCGCCGAAACCGGCCGGCCCCCCATCGCGTAAACGTCGCTCAGCGCGTTGGCGGCGGCGATCTGCCCAAACGTAAACGGGTCGTCCACGATGGGCGTGAAAAAATCCACCGTCTGCACCAGTGCCAAGCCGGGGGCGATCTGATACACCCCGGCGTCGTCGGCGTTGTCGAAGCCGACCAGCACTTTGGGG
>JBKKAI010000078.1:0-8596 GCA_046714815.1 Terriglobia bacterium
GGGAAGGACAGCGCCCGCGGCGCCGGGGAACTCGCCCGGCTCGGGGCCGGCGCCGTGAGCCGAACCGGGTTACGGGTGCCCGTCGAGTTGCTGGCCTGCCCGGCCTGCCTGGCCGCGCTTGAAGCAGGCGACGCCGGGCTGCGCTGCGCCGCGTGCGGCGCCGGCTACCCGGTAACGGGCGGTGTTGCGTTGCTGATGACGGCGCCCGACCGGGAGCGTTTTCAGGCGCACCTTGGCGAAAGGGAAGCGACGGCGATGGCCGCTCGCTACGCCGGCCGCACCAGCCCGTCGCTCACCGCGCGGCTGAAGCGCGCGCTTCGGCCCCCGCTGCCGCTGGTGCACAATCCCGCCGAGCCTCGCCTGCCCTGCCCGGCCGGCTCGCACAACCTCTGGATCGGCGGAGGCGGCCGCTCTACGCCCGGCTTTTACAATCTTGACATCGGAGCATTCGGCGGCGTGGACCTGGTGGCGAATGCCGAGCGCCTTCCGCTGCGCGATTCATCGCTCGACGCGGTGGAGTGCGACGCGGTGCTCGAGCACGTGGAGGAACCCGAGCGGCTGGCGCGGGAAATGCTGCGCGTGCTGAAGCCGTGGGGCCTGCTGCACGCCGTCACTCCGTTCTGCCATCCCTACCACGCCTATCCGGCGGACTTTCGCCGCTGGACGCAGGCCGGCCTGGCTTCGTGGGTGCGCGCGCAGGGCTTCGAGGTGCTGCAGAACGGGGTCCGCACCGGGCCCACGGCTTCGCTGCTGGCCTTCTTGCTGGAATACAACAAGGTGGTGTTCGGCGATGGGAACGTGGGAAAGGCAGCGTATGCCGCCATGGGGTGGCTGCTGTTCCCGCTGCGTTATCTCGATCTGTGGCTGAATCGGCGCGCCGGCGCGCACCTGCTGGCCAATCACGTTTACGTTCTGGCCCGCAAGCCGCAAAGCGGCGCCTTCCCCACACCGTTAGCCTGCATTGGTTAGCGGCCAACTGCCGCCTGGCTAACGCGCTCAGGTAAAACGGCTGCCGCGCGAGGGAGCACACGCGCCTTCGCTCTCGTGGCCGGTGGTGGCAAACGTGGAAAACAACTGCTCGGTAGTGGAACAGCCGCAGCAAGGGCACTTCACCGGCTCGCTGCGCTCGCGCCCCAACACCAGCTTTTCGAACTTCTCGCGACAGTCGGGACAGAGATACTCGTAGATGGGCACTGCCCTGATTCTATCACCTGGACCTGATGGTACTTGAGTCCTATTCGTAAATGTTACCAGCGGCCCATTGCCGCTTTTCGGGCGGCATCGTACTGTTATCTCAGTTCAGTGAACGGTTACAGCCAAGCGGGGCCGCCGGTTTCGGGGGGAGTCGGCGGAACTGATTGGCTGTAATCTTTTTCCCACGCCGCCGCGCCTTTTCTACAGTAAAATAGGAAGCCACACCTGTTCCGGCCGTCTTGAGTCCCTATCCCACTGGGAGCCTACTGGGAGATGGTGTAACGGTAACACGGCAGACTCTGGATCTGCTTATCCAGGTTCGAATCCTGGTCTCCCAGCCAACGCCTCCCAGCCAACGTCTCCCAGGCACTTTTTGTCCCGACCAGCCCCGTCCCGGCCCTGGAGTGGCACGTCAATTGCTCCACCAAGCATGGAGCTCTAAGCTTGTTCAGCGGTCGGAAAAAATCATGGGCCAAAATCGGCTTCTTCTATTATTGTTAGCGGGAATCTTCCTTCTTACCGGCGTTCCAGCCCCAGCTCAGAACAGCGTGACTCGAATCGAGCAGAACGATGCCGCGGTGGCCTACAGCGGCTCCTGGTACCCGAATCAGAGCGCGGCCAATCATGGCGGGAGCGCCACGCTGGCGTTGGACATGGGTTCCTCAGCCGTGGCCGCCTTCACGGGAACCGGCATCCGCTGGATCGGGCTTGCCGACGAATACTCGGGGCTGGCCAGGGTTTATCTGGACGGTGAACTCAAATCTACGGTGGACACCTACCGGACGCCGGCGCAAGCGCAGGCCGCGCTTTATTCCATCGAAGGCCTGGCGGCGGGCGCGCACACGTTGAGAATCGAGGTCACCTATACCCGCAACCCGGCGTCCGGCGGATCGTGGATCTGGGTGGACGCATTCGATATCCTGAACGGAGCCGGCGCTGCCCCGCCCGCGCCCACTGTGGCGGCCCGCCGCGTGGAGCAGGATGACCCCTCGGTGATCTACTCCGGAAGCTGGCACCTCAACCGAAAATGCGGCAACAGCGGACTGAGCGCCACCATGACGCCGGATGCCGGCGCCAGGGCCTCGTTCACCTTCGAAGGCACAGGCATCGTCTGGATCGGCGCCGCCGAGGAGTATTCAGGTATTGCGAATGTCTACCTGGACGGCG
Organism: Terriglobia bacterium; assembly: GCA_046714815.1. Taxonomy (GTDB): domain Bacteria; phylum Acidobacteriota; class Terriglobia; order JAJPHL01; family JAPKYU01; genus JBKKAI01. The sequence goes on from JBKKAI010000078.1 coordinate 2,362, forward strand.
CGCTGCAAGAGACAGTGGACACGTACCGGGCTCCGGCGCGCTTCCAGCGCGCGCTGTTCACCAAGACGGGACTGGCCGCGGGAAGGCACACCCTGGAGATTGAGGTCACGGGCAGCCAAAACCCGGCCTCCGGCGGCGCCTGGGTGTGGATTGACGCATTCGAAATCCTGAGCGGCCCGGGCGGACCCGCCGGCAGCGGCGCTTCGTCCGGCGGCGCCGGGGCGAGCACGCGTCCTTACGAAGAGGACAGCTCCATCGTCGCCTATTCCGGCGTCTGGTACGCGAACCACAAGTGCGGCAACAGCGGCGGCGGCGCGGTCATGGCCATGGAGAATGGCGCGAGAGCCACCGTCAGTTTTACCGGCTCCGGCATCCAGTGGCTCGGGCTGCGCGATGAATGGTCCGGAATCGCCCGTGTCTACGTGGACGGCGTGCTGAAGGAGACGATTGATACTTATCTGGCGCCGGCGGCATTCCAGCAGGTGATTTATCGCCTCAGCAGCCTGCCCGCGGGCGCTCATGTTCTGGTGGTGGAAGCCACCGGAACACGAAATCCGGCTTCCCTGGGCTCATGGATCTGGGTGGACGCCTTCGAAATAACGCCCTGACCCGGCCTTTGATCCGACCTCGGCTCGCCCAGCCTGTCACACGCCGCGAATCTTGGTATACTCGCGCGCATGAAGCAGCCAGGCATGAAGCAGCCAGGCATGAAGCGGCCAAGCATGAGGCTTTCGCGCGGGATAATCCTCGATTCTCGCGGCCTGTGCCGGCTGTGGCCGTGCCTGGCGGCGCTCCTTTCCCTCGGCTCACTCACTCTTGGCGCCCAGACTCGGCAAGCGGATGTGATCGTCTACGGGGCAACGTCCGCCGGCCTCGCCAGCGCCATCCAGGTATCGCGCATGGGGAAATCCGTGCTGGTGCTCGAACCCGGCAGCCAAATCGGCGGGCTTACGACGGGCGGCTTGAGCTGGACCGACATCGGCAACAAGCAGGTGATCGGCGGCATCGCCCGCGACTTCTACCGCCGCATCAAAACCAAATATGACGGCCCCGCGGCATGGGCCTGGGAGACGCGCGAGCACTACTTCGCCGCCCGCCGCAGCGCCAATGTCGGCGGCGAAGACGCCATGTGGACTTTCGAGCCCAAGGTTGCGACGCAGGTCTATCGCGAGATGCTGTCCGAGCACAAGATCCGCATCATTCACAAAGCCCGGCTGGACCTCCGGCCGGGAAAGGGCGTGATCAAGCGCGGATCACGAATCGAAGCCATCGTGATGGAAGATGGCGCGCGATATCACGCGCGGGTATTTATTGATGCCACCTATGAAGGCGACCTGATGGCCAAGGCCGGCGTGAAGTATGCGCTCGGCCGCGAAGCCAACTCCGTCCATGGAGAGACCCATAACGGTGTGCAGCCGGACCACCGCCATCAGCACCAGTTTCCGGATGGACTGCGCGTTTCGCCGTATGTGGCCGCGGGAAATCCCGCCAGCGGTTTGCTCCCGGGCATTGATCCGGGCGGCCCCGGCACGAAAGGGTCCGGTGACCGGCGCATCCAAGCTTATTGCTTCCGCCTATGCATGACGACCGCGCCCGAAAACCGCATCGCCATCGAGAAGCCCGAGGGCTATGACGAGCGAGACCACGAGCTGCTGCTGCGCTACGCCGAGTCGGGCCAATATCACGAACCCTCACGCAAGTGGGACCCGATCCCGAATGCGAAGACGGACACAAACAACCACGGCGCGGTCTCGACCGATTACATCGGGATGAACTACGACTATCCGGAAGGCGATTACGCGGCCCGCGACCGCATCATTCGCCGGCACGAGGTCTATACCCGGGGGTATCTCTGGACGCTACAGAACCATCCGCGGGTGCCCGAACCCCTCCGGCAGTACTATCGTCAATGGGGTTTGCCCAAGGATGAGTTCATCGAGAACGGCCACTGGCCCACGCAGCTCTACATCCGCGAAGCGCGCCGCATGATCGCCGGCGTCGTGATGACGGAGCACCACGTTATGGGCCGGGAGGTAGCGCGCGACTCAGTCGGCATGGGCGCCTACGGGATGGACTCGCACAATGTGCAGCGCTACATCACACCGGAAGGGTACGTGCGCAATGAGGGCAATGTGCAGGTGGGCGGCTTCTCACCGTATCCGATCAGCTACCGATCCATCGTGCCCAGGCGCAGCGAGGCGACAAACCTCCTGGTGCCCGTCTGTCTTGCCGCGTCGCATATCGCCTACGGCTCGATCCGCATGGAGCCGGTCTTCATGATTCTGGGACAGTCGGCTGCGACGGCGGCGGTTTTGGCGCTGGAAGCGCGGGCGGCGGTCCAGGATGTTCCCTACCCGAAGCTCCGCGAGCGGCTGCTGGCGGACCGGCAGATCCTCGGCGTCCCGGCCCCGAAATAAGAGCACACTTTTTTTAACCTCGCTCCTCGCCTGGCCCCGTTCTGTGTATGATGGCCGGAGCGGGGGTGAGGAGTCATGGAGCTTAACTACAGATTCGCGATCGCGCTGCTTGCCATCGGAACCGCCTGGGCCCAATCACCGAGCGGCACAATCACCGGCACCGTCACCGACAGCCAGGGCGCGCGGGTGCCCGGCGTCGAGATCACGGTGGTGCACGCCGGCACGAACTCGGCTTTCAAGTCGCTCAGTTCGGGAGAGGGCGCCTACACGATTCCCGCGCTCCCGATTGGCGTCTACGACATCTCGGCTCGGGCGGCCTCTTTCAAACTTTTCCAGCGCACCGGCGTGACGCTGGAGGTCGCTCAAACCCTGCGCGTGGACATCGCCCTCGAAGTCGGCGCGGTGACTGAGACGGTAACAGTCACGGGCGGGGTCACACGCGTGCAGACCGAGCAGTCTACTCTCGGCACGGTTGTCGAGCGGCAGCGGGTCGAGGAGCTTCCGCTCAACGGGCGTCACGTGTTCAACCTGGTGAAGCTGGTGGCCGGCGTTCGCCCGATTGATCGCAGTACGGACGGATTCGGTGAGATCACCAACCAGGGCTTCTCGCAAATCACCTTCAACGGCGGCCCCATCTACGGAAACCAGTTCTTCATTGACGGCGGGATGAACACCGTGCCCGTGCACAACGAAATCGCGGTGGTGCCGATGGCGGACGCGGTGGAAGAGTTCAAAGTGGAAACCAACGCGCTGAAGGCTGAGTTCGGCCAAACCAGCGGCGGCGTGGTGAACGTGGCGACCAAGTCGGGTTCCAATGAGTTCCACGGTTCGCTGTACGAGTTCTTCCGGAACGACGCGCTCGATGCCCGCCACGCCTTCTCCACGCAGCGCGACCCGCTGACCGGCCGCATCAAGCCCATCCTTCGCTACAACCAGTTCGGCGGGACCGCCGGCGGACCGATTCTCATCCCCAAGGTCTACAGCGGCAAAAACCGGTCGTTCTTTTTCTTCGGATACGAGCAGTGGCGCCACCGCACGTCCACTCTGCGGCGGGCCACCGTCCCGACCCTGGCCGAGCGAGAGGGCGACTTCACAAGAAGCTTCGACAGCCGCGGCGGCCTGATCCTGATTTTCGATCCGGGCACGACGCGGGCGAATCCCAGCGGAAGCGGTTTGGGGTTTGTGCGGGACCCGTTTCCCGGAAATGTTGTTCCGCGAAACCGGATGGACCCCGCGTCGCTGAAGGTGCTGGAGTATATGCCCAAGCCGAACGCGCTGCCGGAAGACCCGCTGACGAACTCGCTGAATTTCCTCTCGCTGGCCGCGACTCCGGTGAATCAGGGCGTGACGAACCTGCGCCTGGATCACCGCTTCTCGAACCGGGACAGCGTGTTCGGCCGGTATTCGGTGACGCGCAACACCCGCCAGGGCAGCGGATGGGGCCTGGGGGCCGCCGACCCGGACATTTTCTCGCGCAACGATCAGCGCGACAATCACAACTTCATCGTCACCGAGACGCACATCTTCTCGGCCTCGATGATCAATGAATTCAAGGCCAACATCACCCGGCAGAACCTGCCGTTCTTCCATCAGAGCTTCGGCGGGAACTGGCCCGACAAGTTGGGAATGCCCCAGATCTTTCCGCGCGACCTGTTCCCCCGCATCGCCATTGGAGGCGTGCTGGCGCTGGGAGCCGATCCGTTCTCGGCCGGCCTGCGCGCGCAGCACGCGATTCAGCTGGGTGACTCGCTGTCGGTCGTGAGGGGTCGCCACACCATCAAAGCCGGTATTGACCAGCGATGGATCCGCCTGAATTGGTTCCTGCGCCGCAATGTCTCGGGCAACTTCTCGTTCGCCGCCGGCCTGACCGGCGATCCGCAGCGCCCGGCCGGAACCGGAATCGGTATGGCGGCCTTTCTTCTGGGCGAAGTGTCCGGCGGCACCCAGGAGTTCACTCCCGCGTTTTCGTTCCAATCCTGGTCGCATGCCAGCTACGTTCAGGACGATTTCAAGATCACGCCCCGCCTGACGCTGAATCTCGGCCTTCGCTACGATCTGGCCTCCGAGCCGGTCGAGCGCCATAACCGTTTCTCCAGTTTCGATCCATTCGTCGTCAATCCCGAGACGAGGCTGCCCGGTGTCCTGACCTATGGCGGCGTGACCGCGCCGCGACACTTCGTGGACCGTGATAAGAACAACTTCGGACCGCGGTTCGGGTTCGCCTACGACCTTACCGGCAGCGGACGGACGGTTGTTCGCGGCGGCTACGGACTGGTTTACCTGCTTGTGGAATCGGGCGACGCATCGGGCGACAACTCCAATTCGCTCGGTTTCTCGGCCGAGACGCCGTTTGTGGCTGCCGGGGGAGGCCCTTTCCGCGCTTTCCGGTTCAGCGAGGGGCCGGCATCGCTGATCCGTCCACTGGGTTCCAGCGCGGGTCCGTCCGCCTTTCGAGGACAGGCGATGCAGTATCAGGACCGCCACGCGCCGACTCCCTATCTCCAGCAGTGGAATCTCACCCTCCAGCAGGCGCTGCCCGCCAACTGGGTGATTTCCGCCAGCTACGCCGGGAACAAAGGCACCAAGCTGTTCGGAGGCAACTACAATCTGAACCAGCTCGATCCGAGTCATTATTCGCTGCGGCTGCAGTTGCAGGATCAGGTGGCGAACCCGTTCTTCGGCCAGATCTCCGCCGGTGCGCTCTCCGGCCGCATCGTATCGCGTTCCCAATTGCTGCTGCCCTTTCCCGACTACGGGGCGGTAAGGACCTTTGCCGCGCACGGCTCTTCCAGCAGCTATCACTCGCTGCAAACCACCCTGGAAAAACGGTACACGAACGGCCTCAGCGCGCTGGTCACCTACACCTACAGCAAGCAGATCAATGACTCTTTCTCGTCGGCTGGAGGCAACGCGGGAACCACCGGCGAGTTTCGTCTGGGGCGCTTTAACCGCCGCATTGAGCGGGCCGTGGACCAGAACGACGTGGCGCACCGGTTCGTGGCCAGCGCCGTTTACGAGCTGCCGTTCGGGCCGAGAAAGGCGTTCCTGTCCGGCGCGACGGGCGTCTTCGGACACCTCGTCGGCGGCTGGCAGATCAACACGATTACGACGATGGAGAGCGGCACGCCGCTGCTGGTGCGCGGCGCGAATAACTTCACCGGCATCAACTTTCCCGACGTCCTGCGCAACCCGGCACTCCCGCGTGACCAGCGCAGCGTCACGCGCTGGTTCGACACCGACGCTTTCCGCAACCCGGCGGACTGGGTGATCGGCAATGCTCCCCGCACGCTCTCGTACTTGCGCGGCCCGGGGATGATTGATGTGGCGTTCTCTGTGTTCAAGAACATCCGCTTTACCGAGCGGTGGAACCTGGAGTTGCGCGGTGAGGCGTTCAACGCGCTGAATCATGTCATTCACAACAACCCGAACGTCTCCTTCACTCCGAATGCGCTGGGCGTGAACACCAACGCGCTGTTCGGGCGCATTACGGGTGCGCTGGCGGCCCGCCGCATCCAACTGGGGTTGCGCCTGACGTTCTGAATCGCTGAAAACAGCCATTCCCGCACTCGAAAATGGTGACCGTAAAACGACAAGTGCTTTTTTTTCAACGCAGCTAAGAAAAAATCGCGCGTTTTCTGCTAACAACTTGATGTGTTTTTTTGGACCTAACTCATTTCGGCTCAAAGAGATGACTGTTAGCCAACTTTTCCGCTAAGAGCCGCAGTAAAATCCTAAAATTACTGATTTTAAATAAGTTAGAGGTGGTCGAAATGGGAGCCCTCCGCTAAACACCCTGCTGGTTGAAAACAGCCAGCAGC
>JBKKAI010000079.1:0-3242 GCA_046714815.1 Terriglobia bacterium
AGCCATGATGGCGCAGCGGATGGGACAGGGCGGGGGCGGTCCTCCAGGACCAGCCGGACCACCAGGCGCGGGACGTGTGGCGGGTGGGCCGGCAGGCGGGCCGCCGGCCGGGCCGTCAGGTGCGCAGCCGGGTGGGCCGGCAGGCGGCGGGCGGGTTATGCGCATGGCCGGCGCTGGCGGCGGCGCCGCCTCGGCCGGCGCAGCCGGAGACGACTTGCTCGACCGGCTTCCCCCGCTCACACTGGCCGAATTGAAGCCCGGCGACGCGGTGATGGTCGCCAGCACTACCGGCAAAGACCCGGCGCGCGTGACGGCGATCGCTTTCGTTTCCGGCGTGGAAGCTTTCCTCACCGCGCCGCCGGCCGGGATGCAGCGCGCCGGCGCGGCGCAAGGGACCAGCCTGGGAATGCCGGGAGGCATGGACATCGGTATCGGCCTGCCGTAAGAAAAACAAATAATGGAGTTTTCATGAAGGGTTTCGAGAAGTCTGGAATGCGGGCAATGATTATCACACTGGCGCTGCTGCCCGGCGCGGTTTCCCTGCGCGCCCAGCAACCGGCTGGCGCCGCGCAGCAGGCGAGGGCCTCGACGGCCGGGGTGCGCGGGCAGGTCACCGACCAGAGCGGCGGCGTGATTGCCGGCACGGTGGTCACCGCCACGAAGGCGGGCGGCGAGGAGAAGTCGGCCACCACCAGCCCGGAAGGAATCTACAGCCTCGACCTGGGGCCGGGCCGCTACACGGTACGCGCCAGCGCGCCGGGCTTCGCGCTGTTCGAGAAAGTTGTGGAGATCGCCGCCGGGCGCCGCGAAACGCTGGATATCCGGATGCTGGTCACGCTCGAGAAGCAGAACGTGGAGGTCAGCGCCGACGCGCCGCTCAGCGTGGACGCGGAAAACAACGCCGGAGCGCTGGTGATCAAGGACAAGGACCTCCAGACCCTGCCCGACGACCCGGATGAGCTGGCGGCGGCGCTGCAGGCGCTGGCCGGCCCGTCGGCGGGACCGAACGGCGGGCAGTTCTTCATTGACGGCTTCGCGGGCGGCCGCCTGCCGCCGCGGGATTCCATCCGCGAGATCCGCATCAACTCGAACCCGTTCGCCTCCGAGCACGACCGCCTGGGCTTCGGGCGGATCGAGGTTTTCACGCGGCCGGGCACCGAAAAGTTCCGCGGCAGTTCGTTTCTGAATTTCAACGACGAGAGCCTGAACGGGCGCAACCCGTTCGCCACCAACCGCGCGCCGTTCCAGTCCCGTATGATCGGCTTCAACCTGAGCGGGCCGATCCTGAAGAACCGCTCCTCTTTCTTCGTGAACATCCACCGGCGGGAGGTGGACGACAACGCGGTGGTCCACGCCACGGTGCTCGACAACAACCTGAAAGTGACGCCGTTCGAGCAGGCGGTGCTGACACCGGACCGCTTCCTGGAAATCGGGCCGCGGCTGGACTTCAAACTGAACCAGAATCACACGCTGGTGGCCAGTTTCGAGTTCGGCCGCTCGAGTTCGCAGGGGGCGGGAATCGGCGAGTTGTCGCTGCCGTCGCGCGGCTACGACCGCATCCGCTCCGAGCGGCAAATCCGGCTGACCGAGACGGCCATCCTCAGCGCCAAGGTCATCAACGAAACGCGGTTTCAGTATTCTCGCGAGCGCCGCGACGACGACGGCGACAACACCATTCCGACGATTTCGGTGCTCGGCGCCTTTACCGGCGGCGGCCCGCAGATCGGGCGCTCGTTCAATAATGAAAACCGCTGGGAGCTGCAGAATTACACCACGCGGGCCAGCGGGAAGCACGCGGTGAAGTTCGGCGTGCGCCTGCGCGGGGTGGACCAACTGGACCGCTCGGCCAACAACTTCGGTGGCGCCTACACGTTCACCGGGGGGCGCGGCCCGCAACTGGACGCGGCCAACCAAGTGGTGCGCGGCGCCGACGGGCGGCCGGTGGACATCGCCATCAACAGCATCGAGCGCTACCGCCGCACGCTGCTCGGCGGGCAGCTCGGGCTGAGCCCGGCGGACATCCGCGCGCTGGGCGGCGGCGCCACCCAGTTCACGATCTCCGGCGGCAACCCGGAGGTGGGCGTCGGCCAGTTCGAATTCGGCGGCTTCCTCCAGGACGATTGGCGCGTGCGGCCCAACCTGACGATGAGCACCGGCCTTCGCTATGAGCGGCAGACCAACGTCAGCAACGCGCTGAATTTCGCGCCGCGAATCGCCTTCGCCTGGTCGCCCGGCGCGGCCATCACCAGCGGCGCGCGCCCGCCTCGCATGGTCATCCGCGGCGGCTTCGGCATCTTCTACGACCGGCTCAACGAGAGCCTCACACTCCAGCAGCGCCGCTTCAATGGCGTGAACCAGCAGCAGTTCGTGGTGTCGGATCCGGCGGTGCTCGATCTGTTCCCCAGCGTGCCGTCGGTGGACCGGCTGATCACCTTCGCCCAGCCGCAGACCATCCGGCGGCTGGCCGGCGATGTCCGCTCGCCCTACAGCATTATCTCTTCTGTCAGCGTCGAGCGGCAGTTGCCGCGCAACTTCACCGTCTCCAGCAGTTACGTGCGCACGCGCACTTTGCACATGCTGCGCAGCCGCAATATTAATGCGCCACTGGCGGGGACCGTGACGCCGGCGAACCGCAACGGCGTGCGCCCGCTGGGACATAACCTTAATGTGAACCAGTACGAGTCCAGCGGCATCCTCGATCAGCACCAGTTGATCTTCAACACCTTCAACCGCATCAGCCGGAGGGTCACCCTGTTCGCGGTGTATACGCTGGCCAAGGCCAACAGCGACACCGATGGCACCGGCAGCTTCCCCGCGAATATGTATGACCTGAGCGGCGAGTACGGCCGCTCGTCGCTCGATACGCGCAATCGCTTTTTCATCGGCGGCTCCTTCACGCTGCCGCGCGGCATCGTGCTGAACCCGATGATCGTTGCGCGCACCGGCTCACCGTTCAATATCACCAGCGGCGTGGACACCAATGGCGACCTGCAGTTCAGCGACCGTCCGGCGCTGGCCACCGACCTGGCGCGTCCCAGCGTTGTGGTTACCCGCTTCGGCGCCTTCGACCTCAGCCCGCTGCCCGGACAGCCCAGCATTCCCCGCAATTACGGGCAGAGCCACGGATTCTTCAGCGTCAACCTGCGGCTGAGCAAGACGTTCGGTTTCGGCGTGCGGCCGGAAGCGGCCGCCATGGCAGCGAACCGCCAGCCCGGCGACCCGCGCGGCGGGCCGCCTGGAGG
>JBKKAI010000080.1:0-4131 GCA_046714815.1 Terriglobia bacterium
GGCAAATGGACCCGCTGCTGGCGCGCATGTGCGGCCGCTACTGCGGCCAGTCGCTGGTGATTACGCGCAACGAAGAGTCCATGGCCGTGCTGGGCCGGCTGGGCGTGCCCACCGAGCTCGGCACCGACACCGCGTGGACTTTCCAGCCGCACGGCCCCGAGTACGGGCAGCAGGCGCTGCGCGATGCGGGTTGGGACGGCCGCGCGCCGGTGCTGGCGATTTGTCCCATCAATCCGTTCTGGTGGCCGGTGAAAGCGTCGCTGGCCAAGGCCCTGGCCCGCTCCGTCACCGGAGCCTACAAGAACAGCCACTACCGATCGGTCTACTTCCACAATTCCGGGCCGGCGGTGGACGCGGCCTACGAGCATTACCTGGCGGCGATCTCCGGCGCGGTGGATTCGTTTCGCAAGGCCCACGGCGTTTTTCCCGTACTGGTGGCGATGGAGCGGCTTGACGCCGGGGCCTGCCGCCGCGTGGCCGAGCGGCTCGGCGCCGCCGGCGCCGCCGCGCCTGTGTTCACCTCCGGCCAGTACGACATTTACCAGTTGGTCAGCATCCTGCGCGCCTGCCATATGATGGTTTCCTCGCGCTACCACGGGATCGTCACCGCGATGCCGGCGCTGGTGCCGTCGGCCGGAGTCACCATGGACGAGCGCATTCGCAACCTGATGCACGAGCGCGGGCACGCGCACCTGCTGCTGGAGGTGGACGACCCGGACCTGGAGGCCAGGCTGGTGGCAGTGATGGAACGGCTGCGCGCCGAAAGCGACGCCGTCCGCGAGGGCATCGGCCGCACCGTGGCGCGCAACCTGAAGGTGATGGCCCGCATGGGGATTTATTTCGAGCAGCACGTGCAGCAACGCTATCCGGACTTCCCCGTGCGCCGCGGCCAGTTCTCCTGGGAGGACTACCTGCCGCCTCTCGGTGCGGACCTGCGCCGGCTGATCGAGACCTACGGCTGATGAATTTTCTCGAAGCGATTTTTGAGCGCCTTGCCGCGACGCCGGAGCGTCTCGTGCTCCAGGAGGCGCACGCCGAAGGGGGCCGCCTGGCGGCGGCCACCAGCGGCGAGCTGCTCGATCAGGTCGGCGCCGCCCGCGCGTTTCTCGTCCGCGCCGGCGTGAAAAAAGGCGACCGCTGCGCGCTGCTGGCTCACAACAGCATTCGCTGGGCGGCGCTCGACCTGGCGCTGATGGCCGAGGGCGTCATCGTCGTTCCGCTTTACGCGCGCCAGGCGCCCGCCGAGTTGGTCGGGATGATGAAGGACTGCTCGCCGAGCCTGATCTGCTGCGGCGACCAGGCCCTGGCCGACGCGGTGCGCGCAGGCTGGCGCGATGCGCCGCCGATCTGCCGGTTCGACGAGATTTTCGCCGCGCCCGGCAGCCCGGAGCGGAATGCTGCGGCGCCCGCCGCCGGCAGCCCGGGGCGGCCGGTGTCGCTGCGCGACAAGGACGCCGTCACCATCATCTATACTTCCGGCACGTCGGGCGAGCCGAAGGGCGTCGTGCTCAACGCCGGCAACCTGAACCACATGCTGAAATGCACCACGGCGCGGCTGGACCTGCTGATGGCCCCGCCCACCGGGCCCGACGCGCCGCCCGCCGCCACAACGCCCGCCGGGCCGGACGAAGTGTTTCATTACCTGCCCTTCTGTTTCGCCGGGTCGTGGATCCTGCTGCTCACCTGCCTGTCGCGGGACAGCGTGCTGGCGCTGTCCACCGACCTGGCGCGCCTCGCCGATGAGATGAAGATGGTCACGCCGCATTACTTCCTGAATGTGCCGGCGCTGCTCGAGCGCATACGCACCGGCGTCGAGGAGCAGATCGCGAAGCGTGGCGGCGTTGCGCGCATGCTTTTCAGCAGGGGCAGGACGGCATGGTTTCGGCGCCAGACGCGGGCGGGCTTCGGCCTGGGCGCGCTGTGGGTGAAGCTGGCCGAGCGCGTGGTTTTTTCCGCTATCCGGAAAAAGCTGGGACCGGACCTGCGGGCCCTCATCTGCGGATCGGCGCCGCTGGCCAAGGAGACGCAGTTGTTTTTCAAGATGCTCGGTATTCCGGTGCTGCAGGTCTACGGGCTCACTGAAACCACCGGCATCTGCACCATGGACCATCCTCAGCACGTTGAGCCCGGCCGTGTCGGCCCGGCCGTCAACGACGTGGAGATGAAGCTGGGAGAGGACGACGAGGTGCTGGTGCGCGGGCCGAACGTTTTTCCCGGCTACTGGAACCGCCCGCAGGACACCGCCCGCTCCATTCGCGACGGCTGGTTCCACACCGGCGACCAGGGAGAGCGCGACAGCAGCGGCAACTGGCGCATCATCGGGCGGCTGAAGAACCTGATTATCCTGAATTCGGGCCACAATATCGCGCCCGAGCCGATCGAGGAGATGATGCTGCGGGCGATGCCCGGCGCGCAGCAGGTGGTGCTGGCGGGCAACGGGCGCGGCTTCCTTTCCGCCGTGGTCACCGGCGACGTCACGGCCGGGCAGGTCGAGGCCACGCTGGCGAAGCTGAACCCGCGGCTGCCGCATTACAAGCGGCTGCACGCCTTCCACCTGCGGCGCGAGCCGTTCACGATCGAGAACGGCCTGCTGACGGCCAACGGCAAGCTGAAGCGCGACGCCATCGCCGCCCTGCTGCAGCCGCAGATCGAAGAGATCTATCGGACCAGCAACCCGGCTGGAGTTGCGCAGATAAGCAACCCAACTGGAGTTGCGTAGATAAAGACGCCATGAATCCTTATCACGGGCAGACGCTTTCCTGCCGGCTTGCCGAGGGGGTGCTGGAACTCGATCTCCACCGCGACCCCTGCAACGAGATCGGCTCGGCCACGCTCGACGACCTCGAGCGCTTCGCCGAGGCGCTGGACCATGTCGAAACGGAAACCGAAGCCGGGCGGGAAGGCTCCGCCGCCGCGGTAATCATCTTCAGCTCGCTCCAGTCCGGCTTCAGCGCCGGCGCGGACCTGCGCGAGCTCCACGAGCGCTCGCAGAAGCTCGCCGCCGAGGAGCGCCTCGCCGGCCTGCGCAATTTCCTCGAGCGCATCCACCGTGTGTTCAACCGGATTGATGCCTCGCCGCTGACCACCATCGCCGCGGTCCACGGCGTCACCTTCGGCGGAGGGTTCGAGCTGGCGCTCACTTGTGACATTATCGTTGCCGACAAGATGGCCCGCTTCTGCTTTCCAGAGTTGCGCCTGGGGCTGGTGCCCGGATTCGGCGGCATCCCGCGGCTGAAGCGCGATCTGGGCAACGCCGTGGTGCGCGACCTGCTGCTGACCGGCCGCAGCATCAACGCCGCCAAGGCCCAGCAGTGCGGGCTGGTCAGCCAGCTTGCCGGCGAAGGGGAAGCGCTGCGGGTGGCGCGCTCCACTGCGGCCCAGTTGCGTAAGTTCGACCGCGCCACCAGCGCCGCCGCCAAGCAGTTCATCAAGCCGGTGCCGTATGATGATCTGCGGCGCGAGATCCAGATTTTCTGCGACCTGTTTACCCGTCCGGCGGTCGAGGCCGGCCTGCGCAAGTTCGTCGAGGATTCGGGCGCGCTGCCCTACCTGCCGTGATTCTTCGCCACAGAGGCACAGAGGACACAGAGCAGAAAGAAAGCGAGGGGCCGATGACTCCGGCGGAATTGAACAAGCTGACGGAAAAAATCATTGGTTGTGCAATGGAGGTCCATCGCCAACTCGGGCCTGGACTGCTGGAGTCAACCTATGAGGCGGCGTTGTGCATCGAGCTGGAGCTGGCCGGCCTGGGTTACCAATGCCAGGTCCTATACCCCGTTGTCTACAAAGGAAGAACCATCGGCCAGTATCGGCTTGATCTGGTCGTAGAAGACACCGTTGTTGTCGAAGCCAAGAGCGTGGAACGCTTCGACCCGGTTTTTGCGGCCCAGGTGCTTACCTATTTGAGAGTGACCGGCAAGAAACTCGGGCCGCTAATCAACTTCAACTCCCGGCTCCTCAAAGATGGAGTGAAGAGGTTCATCCTTTGATTTCTCTGTGGCTCTGTGCCTCTGTGGCTTTTTCTTCGGGACGTACCTGCCGTGAATGTTTGCCACAGGCCGCAGGCACAGAGCCGAACCAGTCGACGCCGGGTTACGCCGGGTAGGCGCCGGCGATGTAGCCGTGCAGTTG
>JBKKAI010000081.1:0-4811 GCA_046714815.1 Terriglobia bacterium
GGCCTGACCAGCCCCCAGCGCAAGCCGGAGGCCGAGTTTAAGGTCGAGCCCCACTCCTGCCAGCTCAAGCCCGGGATTGATCAAACCAAGGCGCCTACAACGTGGATTCTCCCTGGCATCCCGCAGCACGTGAATGGTGGGAACGAACGGATGGACACCGATCGTCGTCAATAAATCCGTGCTCATCGGTGTGCATCCGTGGCGAATCCTTCCGTTCCGAGGCGCTCCTTCAGCCAGCGGCCGGCCTGGCCGTGCCCGCCTGGCGGCGTCGAAGAGCATCAATGCTCCAGGGTCCCGGCCCGGCCGCGGAAATATACAGCCAGAGGAAGCAGAAGAAGACGGCAGGCGCGCCGCCATTGAGAACCGGCCAGAAGCCTTGGCCGGCGTGCCCGATGAAATAGGCCACCGCCATCAGGCCCGACAGCAGGAAGGCCACAGGGCGAGTGAAGAAGCCCACAAGCAGGAGCGCGCCTCCCACCAACTCCAGGGCGCCGGCGACGCCGGCCAGCGATGTCAGTGGCGCTGTGCCGCCGCCCGGCATCACGGCCGCGGGAAACGCGAGGAGCTTCGTTGATCCGTATTGCACGAAGAGGAAGGCCGCAATCATGCGAAGGATGCTGAGCACGCAGGGGGCCCAGGAAATCCAGCGCGCGGTGACACCGGAGTTGCTCATTGTTCCTCCTGAGTTCATTAGTCCGGATCGTCGAGCAACATAGTATACGGATTACAGAGCCGGCGGCCAGTGCCCGCCACGGGCGGGGTGGCGCAGCCGGACTCGGACTGGGAGGGCCCGTGGGCAAGACCTCGTACATGGTGATCGAGAACTTCAAGAATGGAGATGCCGTGCCCGTTTACCGGCGCTTCCGAGATCGCGGACGACTTGCGCCGGAGGGTCTCAGCTACGTGGCCAGTTGGGTGGACTACAAGCTGGAGCGTTGTTACCAACTCATGGAGACCGACGACCGGGCTCTGCTGGACCAGTGGATGGCGAACTGGAGCGACATCATTGACTTCGAAGTGCATCCGGTCATCAGCTCGAAAGAGGCTGCCGAGAGGATCGCTCCCCGGTTGTGAAGATGCGCAAGCCACCGGCCGGTCTGGCAGACCGGCCAGCTCGGCTCGCACGGAAATGCGACAACGCGGGTTACATCGGGGCGATCCCTTTGGGTTCTTGCCGCTCAAAAGCTCCAGGATTCGAATCTGATTTCGGTGTCCTTTTGCACGTTCTGGGTCCAGATACGATACACCAGGGTGTAGGTCTCGGCCGGCACTCCCTTGATCTGAAAGTCCCCTTTTTCATCGGTGACGGCGCTGAACTGGGTCAGCAGCAGTTCCGTGGCCTTCCCACGTCGTCTTTGTTCAGCCGGCCCAGGCACACCCACGGCAGTCAAGTCTCCCGGCGTCAACCCGGAGCGAAAGCCCCGGGTTGCTCCGGCAGAGCGGACCGGTTCGCGTTTCGCCTGCGCTTTTGCTAACGTGTGGGGCGATGCTTCCCGTGTGGTCGCCGCGGTTGCCCAGTGAGGCGATGATAAGAGGATGAACACCATCAGCAGCGAAATTGTTCACGCGGATGTCGAACGCTACCTGTACGGGCTGCAGCCGGAGTCCGAGCCGCTGCTGCACGAGGTGGAAGAGTACGCGCGGCAGCACAGAGTTCCGATCGTGGGTCCGGCGGTAGGCCGGCTGCTGTGGTTGCTGGTGAAGCTGCTCGGCGCGCGGCGGATTTTCGAGATGGGCTCGGCGATCGGCTACTCGACCATCTGGCTGGCCCGCGCCGCGGGGGAAGGCGCCGAGGTCCACTACACGGACGGCAGCGAGGAAAACGCGCGGCGTGCCCGCGCTTATTTCGAGCGCGCCGGGGTGAGCGGCACGGTGCGGGTGCACGTGGGAGATTCGCTCGAGCTGCTGCGCGCGAGCGGCGGCGAGTTCGACCTGATCTTCAACGACGTGGACAAGCACCAGTATCCGGCCGTGTTCCCGCTGGCGCTGGAACGCGTGCGCCCGGGCGGTCTGCTGGTGGCCGATAACACGCTGTGGCACGGCCGCGTCGCGCGCCAGGCCGAGCCCGATGCCGACACCGCTGGAATTAGGGAGTTCAACCGCCTGATCTATTCGACGCCGTCGCTCCACAGCGTGATCGTGCCGCTGCGCGACGGCGTCTCGGTGTCGTGGAAGGGGTAGTGGTGGGTTCGTGGCAATTTAGCGGGCGGCGGGCAGATCGGTCTTCGAGAAATCGTCGCCGGTAAACAGCAGGGGAAGTCCGGACAAGCGAGCCACTGCGTACGTGAGGCAATCACCGAAATTCAATGCCGCAGCGTGGCGTCCCTTCCCATATCGTACAAAGGCGTCAACCGCTGCTTCGTAGTGGTCTTGCTCGAACGGAAGCACCTCCACCTCGGCTTCTCGGAGAAACTCGCGCAACAGCGGCCCTGCATCGCGCTGCAACCGAAATGATAAAACCGTCGCCGTTTCCACCAGAGTGGGCGCTCCGACGGCGACCATCGGCGCCTCGCCCAACCTTTGAAGGACTTGCTCACCGCCCGGCTCTTCAAGCATGACGGAAAGGATCGCGGAGCTATCCAGAATCACCGGATCTGTTCTCGCCTACACACCTTGCGGTCCGTAGCCAAGGATCTCCTCTCTTTCTTTCTTGGAGATTCCTTGCCCCAGCAGCTCTGCCGGGATCGCCGGCCAGATTCGATTCCGCAGGAGGTCGCGCAAGCGATCAAGCTTGCCGATGTTTCCTCTTCGCAAGATCAATCGCTGCCTTCGATCCAACAGGGCGCGCCGAATCGCCTCCGTCTTGCTCTCTCTCGCCAGACGGGCAACCTCGGCGGCAAGCTGCTCAACTTCACGGTTCTTGATATTCAACGCCATAAGACACCTTTACTCCTTTAATATACCATACTTTAATGACCCTGCTATCTAGCGGCTAATACGGCGGATGCGGCCGCTCTCGGAGTCGGAGAAGATCAGGCTGCCGCTGCCGGCCATGACCAAGCCGGCGGGCCTGCCCAGGCGCGCGGCCGCCCAGGCGGTTACCACGCCGGTCGCGGCATCAATGCGGCGCACGCCGTCGGCGCCGGCGGCGTAGATGTTGCCCTGTGCGTCACGGGCCAGCGCGCGGGGGTCGGCGACGACGGCCATTGTCGAGATTATTCCCGAGGCCAAGTCCATGCGGCGGATGCGCCCGCTGTTCGAGTCGGCCACCAGCAGTCCGCCGCGGCCATCGAGCAGCAGGTCGGCGATCCAGGTGAAACGCGCCTGCGCGGCCGGCCCGCCATCGCCGGAATCGCCGTAGTCACCGGCGCCGGCCAGAGTGCGAATGGTTCCGCGGGCATCCACAACGCGCACGCGGCGATTGCCGCTGTCGGCGATGTAGATGTTGCCCGAGCCGGCGCCGGATGCGTCTACCGCAATCGCTTCGACGTCGTTCAGCTTCGCCGAGACGGCCGGGCCGCCATCGCCGGAGAAGCCGCGCTCGGATGTGCCGGCAACGGTGAGCAGGACTCCGGCGGCGCCGATGCGCCGCACGCGCACGCCGCGGTCGGTGAAGAACAGCGTGCCGGCGCTGTCCACGGCCAGGCCCGCGGGCGAAGTAATGTTTGCGCCCGCCGCCGGCGTGCCGTCGGGGCTGACGCCGGCGACACCTGTGCCGGCGGCCACAATGATCTTTCCCGTCCCGATGCCGCGCGGCCCGCGCTCCACTTTCAGCACGCGCTGGTGGCCGCTGTCGGCCACGTACAGGTTGCCGCCGGGGTCGAGCGCCAGCTTCCGCGGGCGCGCCAGCGGCGCAATCACGGCGCGGCTGCCGTCGCCGATCCACAGCGGGTTGCCGGCCACGATGCTGAACCGGCCGCTGCCCAAATCGAGTTGCGCGACGACATTGTCATCGGGCAACGCAATCAACAGAACGTTGCGGCGGCTCCAGAACAACTGCCCCGGCCGGTTGTCGAGGCGCACATCGCTGCCGGGCTTGCCATCCGGCGAGGCGTGGACCTCGGCCAGCCGCAGATGGCCGCCGCCGGCGACGGTTGTGAGGGCGCCGCCCGCGAACCCGGGCAACCCGCCGCGTTCGAATCTGCTCACACGCCCCTTGTGGGAGATAAACAGGCCGCCGTTGCCAGCCACCGCGACGCCGTACGGCTCCACAAGACTGTCCGCACGCGCCACGGTTTGGATGCGGCCGGTGGCCGGCTCGATCCGGCTCACGCTGTTGGCCCGCGGGTCGGCAAAAAAGATGTTGCCGGCGGCATCGAGCGCGACACCCCAGGGATGGCCGATCGGGCGGCCGGGACCGCCGGCAACATTGGTGATCGTGCCGGTGGCGGCGTCCACGCGGCGGATCGCGCCGTGGTCGGCATCGCTGAAGAAAATATTCCCCTGGGCATCGAGCGCGATGCCGTGGGGGTGGGCCATCTGCGCGCGCCGCGCCGCGCCGCCGTCGCCGGAATAGCCGTAGACGCCGGTTCCGGCGATCGTCGTCAGGCCCAGTGGCCCGAAGCGCCAGATCCGCTGGTTGCCGGCGATATAGACGTTTCGGCGCGCGTCTTTGGCCACCGCGTCGAGCATTTTCACAAACACCTGGGTGTTGGGCGGGCGGCCCTGGTCATCCACCACCTGTTCGCGTCCGATCAATACGGTGGCGATCCCGGTGGCCGGGTCAATGCGGCGGACGCTGCGGCTGCCGTCGTCGGCGATGTAGATCGCGCCGTCCTTGTCTTCGGCCACCGCGGCCGGCCGCCATAGCGGCGTGGCGCGCGCGGGCAGGCCGTCGGCGGCATCGCCAATCAGCGTGGTGAGGGTAGGGC
>JBKKAI010000082.1:0-3718 GCA_046714815.1 Terriglobia bacterium
CCGTCGTCCCTTCGCCGGATAGCACCGTGCCGCAGCTCCATCACGCAGATGCAGGAAGTGAAAAGCAGTTCGCCCGCATGCTGGTCCAACTTCGCCTGAAGCACCGGACTTGGTTGTCTGCGGACAAGATCGCTCAGGACGTTCGTATCGAGGAGATACACTTACGCTTTGAGTTTCGCTGACCGGCGGGGCTTGCCAGCGTGCCGGGAAGCTACAATCTCATCCATGATTGCGAAGAAGGGGTCGTTGTTGTCGAGCCATCCCTTCACGTCAGCAAGCGAAGAAGTCCGTGTCGCCGGGACAAGGCGGGCCATCGGCCGCCCTCGTTTGAGAATGGTGATGGTTTCCCGGCCATAAGCAACGCGTCCCAGCAGCTCAGAAAGCGATTTCTTCGCTTCCGCCACGTTTACACGGGAAGCTCTTGGCGATGGCTTCCGGACTCGAGTGGACACGTAATCAGGTTAGTCAACATGACCATCAGGGTCAAGCGATTTGCGGCGCGCGGTTTCGGCCCGGAGCCGTATCATGTTGCCCGGCGGCCTTGCCGGGAACGGTGGAACGAGAGGGATGAGGGATTCTCCGAGCGGCGGCGATGCGGCGCGGGTGCGGCCGGGAGAAGAGCTGGACGCGCGGGCGCTCGATGAATATCTGCGCGGCAGGATCGAAGGGCCCGGCGAAGGGCCTCTCGAGATCGAGCCGTTTCCCGGCGGGCACTCGAACCTGACCTACCTGTTGCGCGCGGGCGGACGGGAATACGTGCTGCGGCGGCCGCCGCTCGGCCCGGTGGCGCCGAAGGCGCACGACATGGCGCGCGAGTATGGCGTGTTGAAGGCCGTTCACCCGGTGTTTCCGCCGGCGCCGCGCGTGTTTCTTCTGTGCGAAGATCGGGCCGTGATGGGCGCAACGTTTTTCGTGATGGAGCGGCGCCGCGGCATCGTGCTGCGCCGCGCTGTGCCGCCGGAATTCTCCGGCGATCCGGCCTTCCCCGCGCGCGCCAGCGAGGCGTTTGTGGATTGCCTGGCGGCGCTGCATGCAGTGGACATTGCGCGGCACGGCCTGTCCGCATTGGGCCGGCCCGAGGGCTTTCTCGAGCGACAGGTGCGCGGCTGGGCCGAGCGCTGGTCCCGCGCCCGGACCGAGGAGTTGCCGGAGATGGAGCGGCTGATCGAATGGCTGGCGGCGCGCCTGCCTGTCTCGGGCGCTCCCACGCTGGTGCACAATGATTACAAGCTCGACAACATGATGCTCGACGCGCGCGACCCCGGCCGCGTCGAAGCGGTGCTCGACTGGGAAATGACGACGGTGGGCGATCCGCTGGTGGACCTGGGGCTGGTGCTCTGCTACTGGGCGGAGGCCGGCGATCCGGAGATGCGCCGCGAGGCCATCAGCGGGCTGACCGCCGCGCCGGGGTGGTATTCCCGCGCGCAGATTGTCGAGAGTTATGCCCGGCAGACGGGGCGCGATGTCTCGCGAATCTCTTACTACGAGGTGTTCGGGCTGTTCAAAGTGGCGGTGGTGCTGCAGCAGATTTATTTCCGCTACGCGCGCGGCCAGACGCGCGATGAGCGCTTCCGCGATTTCGACCGGCGTGTCCGCGGGCTGGTGGACGCGGCCGCGAAGCTGGCCGAAACGAGTCCGGCGTGAGGGTGTACCTGATCCGGCACGGCCAGGCCGGCACGCGCCTGAACTATGACGCGCTGTCGGATCTGGGCCAGACACAGTCGCGGCGGCTCGGCGAATACCTGGCCGCCCAGAAAGTCGCGTTCCGCGCGATTTACAGCGGCGCGCTGCGCCGGCAGCAGGAGACGGCCGCCGCCGTGGTGGAGGCCTTCGGGCGCGCGGGCGTGCCGGCGCCGGGAACCATCACCGCGCCCGAGTGGAATGAATTCGACCTGTACGCGGTTTACCAGGCCCTGGCGCCGCGGCTCAGCGCCGAGGATCCGCAGTTTGCGGCGGACCTTGCGGCGATGGCCGCCGCGCTGCGCGACGACCCGGCGGCGCGCCGCGGCGTTTCCCCCGGCGACCTTCGTTGCGACATCGCCGTGTTGCGCGCCTGGGCCGAAGGGCGCTTCGAGCACGGCAGCGAAACTTTCGCCGCGTTTCGCGAGCGCATCGCCGGATGCCTGGGGATGTTCTCGAAATACGGTCCGGGGGAAGCGGTGGCCGTATTCACTTCGGCCACGCCGATCGCTGTGTGGGTGGGGATGGCGATGGGGGTGCTGGACGGCACGCTGCTGCGCCTGGCCGGCGTCGCCTACAACTCCGGCATCACCACGCTCCGCGTCCGCGAGCGCGATCTGACGCTGTTCAGCTTCAACAACGTTCCCCACCTGCCGGAGCCGGGCCTGCGCACGTTCCGATAGTGGCGCCGGCCCGACGCGGCGAGCCTGCGCCGGTTTTCACAGCTTGTCAATCTTGGCGGCCAGGATGAAGTCGCTCTCAAACAGGCCGTCAATCTTATGCGTCCAGATGGTGATGTCCACCTTGCCCCAGGTGAAGCAGATGTTGGGGTGGTGGCCCTGCTCCTCGGCCAGCTCTCCGACTCTGTTCACCAGGGCCAACGCCTGGCGGAAATCAGGAAAGGTGAAGGCCCGCTGCAGATGGTGTTCATTGACAACGGTCCAGGCGGGCACCTGCTTTTTCAGCGGCTCCAGGTCCGCGCCCTTGAGGGCGGGCACGCCGCCGCGGCACGGCACACAGGTCTTTGCGGCTAGCTCCGACACGTTTCAACGCCTCCTCGTCATTACCCAACATACTATATTCCCCAACAAACTATATTCCCCAACAAACTATGAAGTTCTGGTTTGCGACAGATGTGTGCTAGTTTTGAAGGCCGGGGAGAGGCCCCCGCAATCTATGGCACGCATGGTGAAGTGCGTCAAGTTTCAGAAAGAAATGCCGGGGCTGGACGAAGCGCCCTGGAACGGCGAGTTGGGGCAGCGCATCTATGACAATGTTTCCAAGGAAGCCTGGGATCTGTGGAAAGAACACCTGAAGATGGTCATCAACGAATACCGCCTGTTCCCCGCGGACCCCGAGGCGCAGAAGCTGATCGAAGGGCAGATGGAGCAGTTCTTTTTCGGCGAAGGCGCCGCGCTGCCACCGGGGTACGTTCCTCAGCAAAAGAAAGGTTGAGCGGGCTTTTTTCTTAACTGACGACCGGCAAGTCCCGAGCGATGCGGAAGCGCAGCCGGCGATGGGCGTCGCGCAGCGATTCCTCGACTTGCAGCGGCGATGAAGCGCGGGCGAAGAGGAAGCCCGGATAGGTGGCGCCTTCGGGCCAGGCCACGAGCTTGTGGCCCGGCTTCGCGGTAATCAGAATCTCCTCAATGCCGGGAACTGTCGAGGCTTCCGCGAGGCCATCCAGGCCCTCGAAGACTCCCGCCTCGGCCACCGGAATCATCATGACGCCGGCGGCGGCGGTTTCGCGCTGGAGCGAATCGAGCGGCTCGCCAAGGCCGTTGCGGATCACCGCTTCCTCGAGCGTCATTCCGCCGGTGAATCGCAGGGCGCGGGCGCAGAGCCCGCCGATCGGGCGCGCGGCGACTTCGAGCAGCCACGGGCCGCGCTCGTTCAAGCGAAACTCGGCGTGCAGCGGCCCGTGAAACAGGCCCAGCGCGGCGGCGGCGCGCTCCAGGCATTCGATCATCGCCCTCTGGCCGGCGCTGTCGAGGCGCGCCGGAGTCACATAAATCGTCTCCTCGAAGAACGGGCCGTC
>JBKKAI010000083.1:0-2573 GCA_046714815.1 Terriglobia bacterium
GCCCTCTCCATTTCCAACTGAGGCGGGACACCCCGATATTTGTCCTTTACCTCCACAGTCTGCTCCCTCGCCCGGCCTGGCTAACCACGGCGACCAGTGGAACGCTGTTTCTCGATCAATCGCGTGATTTCGGGAACCAGGCGCTTGGGGACCACCATCACAGTCTGGCCAAGCGACTGGAACGCGGCTTCGTCCTCTGCGACCGCTTCATCATCAGTCTGCCTCTCGTACTCCTTCAGCACTCTCCGAACCCTGGCTTCATTCCAGCCAGCCGGGAATCGGGTTTTCTTCATCGGAGCTTGCTCCTCTGCCGCCTGCGGTAGGCGAGAAGGGGTCTCCCTTGTAGCTCGAACGCTGTAATCACAAAAACGCTGTCTGGCTTCGGGTCGCGAACGTAAACGACTTTCAAGTATCGCCCGCTCGCCGTCGGGCCATCGCCACCCGGGAGCCATCTCGCCCGGGTCGATCTTCCCCCGGATTCGTCAAGACTTCATCAACCTCCTCCTCGTCCACGTCGTGATTCCAGATGTGCGGCTGACCCGTTGCGGGATCGAGGTAGAAGCGAAGATCCACCGGGACCAGTATACGAAGTACCCACTCTGACGTGCAACCTTGCAGTTGGAAAGCGCGGTCGACGTCGCCGGTGTTGCGCCGGCTGCCGGCTGCCGACTGCCGACGCCGGTGTGCTTTGTGTTGTCTTTTGCCGTGGGCAACCGGATAATGACGCTGTGGCTGACACATCCGGCGTCCGCGTCGTCATCTACGATCAGGTTTACCACGTGCGCCCCGGCGAGAGCGATCCGCAGCAAGTGGAGGATCTGGCTCGCTACGTGGATTCCCGCATGCGCGCCATCGCCGCCCGGACGCGCGACGTGGACTCGCTGCGGGTGGCGGTGCTGACCGCGCTGCACATCGCCGACGAATTCCACGCGCTGCAGGAGCGGCACGACGCCCTGCGCGATGCGGTGCGCGGCAAGAGCGCGGAAATCAGCTCGATGCTGGAGCAGGAAATCCGCACGGCCGGCCACCCGGAGCGTAACGCTCCGGGCGGCGGCTGAGTCTCCCGCCCCTTCTCCTATCCCATGCGGATCCTCTTCATCGGCGACATCTTCGGCAGTCCCGGGCGCAAGGTGCTGGCCGACCACCTGGCCGACGTCGTTTCCGGCAAGGCGATTGACCTGGTGCTGGCCAACGGCGAGAACGCCGCCGCCGGATTCGGCATCACGCCGCGGCTGGCCGACGAATTGTTCAACCTGGGTATCGAGGCGATGACCACCGGCAACCACGTCTGGGACAAGAAGGAGATTTACGAGTACTTCGCCTCGGAGCCGCGGCTGGTGCGGGCCGCGAATTTCCCCGATGCGCCCGGCCGCGGCGTTTTTTGCGGGCGCAGCCGCGCCGGCGTCCCTTTCGCGCTGCTGCACCTGATGGGACGGGTCTACATGGCGCCGCTCGATTGCCCCTTCCGCACCGCCGACGCCGAGCTGGCGCGGCTGCCGGCCGAGTGCCGCATCCGCATCGTGGATATCCACGCCGAGGCCACTTCTGAGAAGCAGGCGTTCGGCTGGCACCTCGACGGGCGCGTCACCGCCGTGATCGGCACCCACACCCACGTGCCCACCGCCGACGAGCGCGTGCTGCCCGGCGGCGCCGCGTTCATCACCGACGTGGGCATGACCGGGCCGTACGAATCGGTGATCGGCGTCAAGCGCGAGATCGCCCTCGGCAAGTTCCTGACGCACATGCCCGCGCGCTACGAGCCGGCCAGCGGCGACGTCCGCCTTTCGGCGGTAATCATTGACGCCGACGAAGCCACCGGCCGCGCCCGCTCCATCGAGCGCTTCATGCTCCCGATCCGTTCATGAGGAGCGGCCTACAGGGGGCCTACACGGGGACATTCGCTCCAGGCCGCCGGCCGTGGGCGAAAGGGCTGATGCTCGCGGCCTTCCCGCTGCTGGTGTTGGGGGCGGCCGTGGACGCCTTCTGGGTGGAGCCGTATCGGCTGGAGGTGACGCGGCACCGCGTGGATGCGCCGGTCGCGCAGCCGATCAAGATCGCCCACGTCTCCGACCTGCACACCAGCGGCCTGGGCCGCCGCGAGCGCCGCCTGGTGGCCATCCTCGAACGGGAAAAGCCCGACGTGATCGTGATCACCGGCGACACTCTGAACACGAAGAACAATTACCCGGGAGCAGTCGAAGTGTTATCGCAATTGCGGGCGCCCGTCGGGGTCTGGATCGTGCGCGGCAACCGGGAAGCAGCACTCCCTCTGAAAAGCTGCGCTGGATTTACGGCACGGCCGGCGTCAAGTTCCTGCTGAACGAAGCGGCGCGGCTGCGCGACGGCGTATGGCTCGTGGGACTCGATGACTTGAGGGGCGCGCCGAACCTGGTGGATGCGCTCGCGGGCGCTCCGACCGAAGCGTTCAAGATCGCGCTGTTCCACTCTCCGGCATACTTCGATCAGATCGCCGGGAACGTCCCCCTGGCGCTGGCCGGCCATACCCACGGCGGCCAGGTCCGGCTGCCGTTGCTTCCGCCGTTGTGGTTGCCGTCCAGCGCCGGGAGTTACGT
>JBKKAI010000084.1:0-2810 GCA_046714815.1 Terriglobia bacterium
CGGCGAGAACGCTTTCCGCAACGGCTGCGCCGCGGTGTGGATGCCCGCCGGCGGCTGGGCCGCGCGGGCGGTGATCGCGGCCAGCGCCGGGCGCGCCCGGCGCTTCGCCCAGTTCACCGTGCCGGACCTGCTCGAGACGCGCTTCAGCACCACGGCCCGCGTCTTCGCCACCGTCGCGATCCTGCTGGCTTACACCGCGATCACCAGCTACCAGTTCCGCGGCGGTGGCAACGTGCTGCACCTGATTTTTCCCGCTGTCCCCGCCGAAACCGGCATGTACATCGTGGCCGCCTTCGTGATCCTGTTTACGGCGCTGGCCGGCATGTCTTCGGTGGCCTACATGGACCTGGTGATCGGCCTGCTCGTCAGCATCGCGGCCCTCATCGCCTTCCCGCTGTTGCTGGCAAGCGCCGGTGGCTGGCAGGGACTGCGGGCCGCGCTGCCCGCCGACCACTTCACGCTCCTGGGTCCGCTGACTTTGTGGAAGGCCCTGGGACTCTTCCTGCCGACCATGCTGCTGCTGCTCGGCAACCAGAGCATGTACCAGAAATTCTTTTCGGCGCGCAGCGAGCGCGACGCCAAACTTTCGGTGGCCGGCTGGATCGTCGGCACCGTGATCCTCGAGACGGTGATTGTGTCCATCGCCGTGGTGGGCAGCGCTCTCTACCGCGACGTGAATCCCTACAACGTCATCCCGGTGACCGCGCGGCAGGGCCTGCCGCCGCTGCTCGGCGCGCTGCTGCTGGGCGGCATCTTCGCCAAAGTGATCTCCACCGCGAACAATTACCTGTTCTCGCCCTCCACCAACGTCGTCCACGATATTTATCATCGCTTCGTGAACCCGCAGGCAAGCCACGCTCGCCTGATCTGGATGTCGCGCGCCGTGATCCTCGTGCTGGGGGTGTTCGCCCTGGCGCTGCAGATCACCTGGAAGGCCATCCTCGAGGTGGCGCTTTACGCTTACACCGTTTACGGCGCCGGCGTCACGCCGGTGGTAATGGCGGTATTCTTCTGGAAGCGGGCCAATGCCGCCGGCGCGGTTTCTTCGATTGCCGCCGGCACCGCCGTCACCGTGGCCTGGAACGTGCTGGCCCGTTTTGCCGACCCGGCGGCGCCCGAGGGCGGCTTTCAGTCCGTGGCCCGTCTGACTGGCGGCGTGGATGCGATTTTTCCCGCACTGGTGGCGTCGGTGCTGTGCCTGGTGGTGGTGAGCCTGGCCACGCCGCCGCCGCGCCCGGAGCAGTGGCAGCCCTTCTTTCAAGAGGCTTCATGAACGAACGCATTTCCAGCATCCAAAAGGCGCTGGCCGAGCGCGGCCTCGATGCCTGGCTCTTTTACGACCATCATCACCGCGATTCGATCGCCTACCGCGTGCTGGGGCTCGACGCCGGCTCGATGGTCACCCGGCGCTGGTTCTATCTGCTGCCCGCTCAGGGCGAGCCGATGAAGCTGGTGCACCGCATCGAAGTGGCGCACCTGGATTCCCTCCCCGGGCGCCGGCGCGAGTATTCTTCATGGCAGGAACTGGGGCAGGGCCTCGAGGAGATGGTGCGGGGCCGCGCGCGGGTGGCCATGCAGTATTCGCCCAACAACCTGATTCCTTACATCGGGCTCGTGGATGCCGGCACCGTGGAAATGGTGCGTGGCTTCGGCGCCGACGTGGTTTCTTCCGGCGACCTGGTGCAGTTGTTCGAGGCCCGCTGGCCGCCCGAGGCGCTCGAGTCCCACCTCGCTGCCGGCCGCGCCATTGACGAGATCGTCCCGTTGACCTTTGCCGAGATCGGACGGCGCCTCCCGGCCGATGAATTCGCCATCCAGCAGTTTATTCTGGAGAAGTTCGCAGCGGCCGGCCTGATGACCGACGAGCCGCCCATCGTCGCCGCCGGCCCCAACAGCGGCAACCCGCATTATGAGCCGCGGCTGGGACGCTCGGCCCCGATCGCGGCCGGTGATTTTGTGCTGCTGGACATCTGGGGCAAGCAGAAGCGCCCCGGAGCGGTGTATTACGATATTACCTGGGTGGGCTTCGCCGGCGCGCAGCCGCCCGAGAAGATCCAGCAGATATTCGAAGTGGTGCGTGAGGCGCGCGACACCGGGGTGAAGTTCGTGCTCGACGCGGTCCGCGAGCGGCGGAGCATCCGCGGCTGGGAAGTGGACCAGGCGGTGCGAGGATACATCGGCTCGAAGGGTCATGGAGCGGAATTTGTGCACCGCACCGGCCACTCCATCGGCGATTCCGTCCACGGCAACGGCGCCAACATGGACAACCTGGAGACGAAGGATGAGCGCGAGATTATTCCGCGCACCTGCTTCTCGGTGGAGCCGGGGATTTATCTGCCGGAGTTCGGGGTGCGCAGCGAGGTGAATGTCTATGTGGGAGAGGACGAGGCCCGCGTGACCGGCGCGATCCAGCGGGAGATCGTTCGAATCGCGCCCGGCAAGAGCTGACAATGGCCAAAACGACAGGAAGAATCGAAGGCGCCGCGCCGGATGCGGCGGGGTGGGGCGCATACATTCCGGTGATTGCCGGCTGGGTTTTGCCCGGCGGCGGCCACTTCTGGCAGCGCCAGTGGGGCCGCGGCTTGCTGCTGCTGGGCTCGGTGGCGGTGATGTTCCTGCTGGGCCTGGGAATGCGCGGCAAGATTTACCGCGCGAATCCGGGCGACATCGTGGATACGCTGGCCTGGCTGGCCGATCTCGGCGCCGGCGGCCTCTACCTGGCGGCGAAATTCTTCGGCTACGACGTGCCCGAGCCGCCGTCGGCCGTCGCCGACTACGGCACGAAGTTCCTGCTGGTGGCCGGCCTGCTC
>JBKKAI010000085.1:0-10455 GCA_046714815.1 Terriglobia bacterium
GTTGGGTCCGCTCGAGTGCGGGCCGATCCGGTTCGAGGCGCTGGCCACGCCGGGGCACACTCAGGGGAGTACTTCTTTCTTTAGTCCGTCGCGGCGCATCCTGCTATCCTCGGATACCGTGATCAAGCACATTACGCCGAACCCGATCCTGGACCTGGACGATTCCGCCCCGCGCCGCCGCTTTCGCGCGCTCGGCTCCTACCTGGAATCGCTCGATCGCATCCGGGCGCTGGAACCGGCGCTCATTTATACTGGCCACGGACTGCCGGTGGAAGACTACCCGGAGCTGTACGGGCGTGTCCTGCGGCATCACGAGGAGCGCCAGGATTTTCTTCTGCGCTGCGCCCGCGAGCGCGAGGTCACGGTGTACCAACTGGCCGCCAGCCTGTTCCCCGACCCGCGCGTCCATAATTCGTTCCTGGCGGTGTCGGAAGTGTTCGCGCACGTGGACCTGCTGGAGGAATCGGGCGGCCTGCGCGCGCGCCTGGACGGGCCGGCCGCGAAATACTCAGCCTGAGAAGGGGCATTCCGGAGACTTTGGACTTTGGACTGACTGTATGCCACATCATGTGATTCTGATTCCCGGCGATGGGATCGGCCCGGAAGTGACGGCGGCCACCGTTCGGATGGTCGAAGCCACCGGCGTCAAGATCGAGTGGGAAACGATCAAGGCGGGGGCCGAAGCGCTGGCCGAGTACGGCACGCCGTTGCCGAACCGCCTGGTGGACGCGTTGAAACGGCACGGCGTGGGACTGAAAGGGCCGGTGAGCACGGCGATCGGCGGCGGCTTTCCCAGCGTGAACGTGTCGCTGCGTAAGGCGCTGGACCTGTACGCCAACTTCCGCCCGGTGCGGAACCTGCCCGGTGTCGTTTCCCGCTTCGGCGGCGTGGACCTGGTGATCTTCCGCGAAAACACCGAAGATCTGTACTCCGGCCTGGAGCACGAGGTGGTGCCCGGCGTGGTGGAGAGCCTGAAGATCATCACCGAGCGGGCCTCGACGCGCATCGCCCGCTACGCGTTCGAGTATTCACAGCGCGTGGGACGCAAGACGATCACCGCGATCCACAAGGCCAACATCATGAAGCTGAGCGACGGCCTGTTCCTGCGGTGCTGCCAGACGGTCGGCCGTGATTATCCGGAAATCACCTATAACGAGATGATCGTGGACAACGCCTGCATGCAGCTCGTGATGCGGCCGGAGCGGTTCGACGTGCTGCTGCTGGAGAACCTGTACGGCGACATTATTTCGGACCTGTGCGCCGGCTTGGTCGGCGGGCTGGGGCTGGTGCCGGGCGCGAACATGGGCGACAACCACGCGGTGTTCGAAGCGGTCCACGGAACGGCGCCCGATATCGCCGGCCAGAACGCCGCCAATCCCACGGCGATGATGCTCAGCTCCATCCTGATGCTCCGCCACCTGGGCGAAAAAGAGGCGGCCGACCGCGCCGAAAAGGCCATCCTCAAGCTTTATTCAGAAAAATCGAAACTGACCCGCGATGTCGGCGGCTCCTGTTCCACTACGGAGTTCACCGAAGCCGTCGTGCAGGGTCTTTGACCAATGTGTGGCACAGGCATTCCTGCCTGTGCGTTGTTTTCAGCAAGTCAGCAGCCGGGCAAACGACAAACTTTCAACTTTGAAGTTGGAAACAGCCGGAGTACTTTAGAAGTAGGCCCAGTGCAGGCGGAAATGTGCAGGGCGGAAAGGGTCCATGAAACCAATGGGTGCCCGATGGGGTCTGGCCACGCTTTCCCTCATGGCCCTGCTGGCAGCGGTGGCCATGGAGGCGCCGGCAACGGCCGCAGATTCGCCGGAATGCGCGGAAGAGCAGCCAGTCGAGCAGCCCGTTCCGCCGTCCCAGGCGCCCGCCAGTGCATCCCAGGGAACTACAACTACGGCGGCCCCGCCCGTCCTCTACCCACCGCTGCGCGATCCGCTCACGGTGAAGCAGAAACTCTGGTACGGCCTCGATCGTGGCTTGGGGCCGGCGGCCCTTCTGGGCGCGTTCGCCACCGGCGGCTACCAGCAGTACTTCAACCAGAACAAGGGCTACGGGCAAGGGGCTGACGGCTATTTTGCCCGCGTCGGGGCGCGCTACGCCAAGACCGCGACAAAGCACATGCTGGGATCCTTTATTCTTGCCAGCGTCTTCCACCAGGATCCGCGCTACAACCGCTCCAACCACCCATCGAAGAAAGTGCGCCTGGGCTATGCGCTGTCGCGCGTGGTGGTGACTCGCGGCGACAACGGGCGGCGACAGTTCAACATTTCCGGCGTGGGCGGCACCATGGGCGCCGCGCTGATCTCGAAAACCTGGCACCGGCCTCCCGACGATACATTCAGGCGCTCCTTCCAGCGCGGCGGCTTCACGCTGGGAATCGAAGCCGCCCGCAACATTTTTCGCGAGTTCTGGCCGGAGATTCGCCGTGTACTCGGGCGGCGCTGACGCTGTGGACGAACAAACGCCAGACACCACGGACCGGATTGGGGACCTGGAGCGCCGTCTGCAGGAAGCCATTTCCGCGCTGGACGACGCCCGGCAGGAGTGCGCGCTGCGCGAACGGCTGTCCCTGCTCGGGCAGATCGCGGTGGGGATCGGCCACGAGCTTCGCCAGCCGCTCAGCGTGGTCAACAGCGCCGCCTACTGCCTGCGCGCCGCCTTCGAGAATGCTTCGGGCGGCGATGTGTCGGCCGTGGCCGCCGCCGCTCCGCACCTGAACAGGCTGGACCAGCAGATCGCCGAAGCCAACCGCATCATCACCGCGCTGATGGACTACGCCCGCACGCAGCAGCCCCGGCGCCGCGCGCTCGATCTGAACCAGCTTGTCGAGCAGGAGGCGGTGAAGCTGTTGGCGCCGGAGCATACGCGCTGCATCCGGCAATTGGCTTCGGGCGCGCTGCCGGTGATGGCCGACCCGCTGCACGTGGAGCGCGTTTTTCACATCCTGGTGGCCAACGCCTTCGAGAGCCTGGAGTGTCCGGAAGGCGCGGCGAGTGGCGAAGTCTGCCTGCGCACTTTTGCCGAGCCGCACCTGGCCGTGCTGGAAGTGAAGGACACCGGCGTGGGCGTTCCCGACGACCTGCGGGAGAAGATATTCAAGCCCTTTTTCAGCAACAAGTCGAAGGGTCTGGGCCTGGGCCTGGCCCTGGCTCGCCAGCTCATCGAGGCCAATTCGGGAAACATCTGCTTTTCTTCGAAGGTCCGTTGTGGCTCGATCTTCCAGGTCCGTCTTCCGTCCCAGTAACGGCCGCGGAGACCGCCGGCCCCTGACTTTGGGCTGGATTTTTTTGCCGCCGCTGTGGCCTAATAGAAGTATTCTGGGAGTTCCCTCCCGAGGGCCTGACAATGCACATTGATGATTTACTGCGGATTGCCGTGGAGCGAAAAGCCAGCGACCTCCACCTCAAGGTCGGCAATTATCCCTATCTGCGTCTGGACGGCGAGTTGGCGCCGCTGACCGACCTGCCGCGCATCAGCGCCGAGGAGATGCTGAACATGGCGTTCAGCATGATGTCCAACCGGCAGAAGCAGAAGTTCAAGGAGACGGCCGAGCTGGACATGGCTTACGGCGTGGCCGGCCTGGGACGCTTCCGCGTGAACACCTTCCAGCAGCGCGGGAACGTGGGACTGGTGTTGCGCGTGGTCCCCACCAAAATCCGCACGGTTGAGGAGTTGAACCTGCCGCGCATCGTCGGCCTGATCTGCCAGGAGCGGCGCGGGCTGATCCTGGTGACCGGGACAACCGGCAGCGGCAAGTCCACTTCGCTGGCTTCGATGATTGACCGGATCAACTCGACGCGCACCGACCACATCATTACCATCGAGGATCCCATCGAGTACCTGCACCGCGACAAGAAGGGCTTCGTGAACCAGCGCGAAGTGGAGGTGGACACGCACACCTTCTCGGTGGCGCTGCGCGCCGCATTGCGCCAGGATCCCGATGTCATCCTGGTCGGCGAGATGCGCGACCTGGAAACCATCGGGACCGCGCTGCTGGCCGCCGAAACCGGCCACATGGTGTTCTCCACGCTGCACACGCTGGACGCCACCGAAACCATCCAGCGCATCATTGCCGTCTTCCCGCCGCCGGAGCAGAAGCAGGTGCGCCTGCAGCTCGCCAGCACGCTGAAAGCGGTAGTCTCGCAGCGCCTGGTGCGCAAAGCCGACGGCATCGGCCGCGTGCCCGCCGTCGAGGTGCTGGTCGCCACCGCCTTCGTGCGCGACTGTATCGTCAACCCCGACAAGACCCGCATGATCCGCGATGCCATCTCCACCGGCACATCGCAGTACGGCATGCAGACCTTCGACCAGTCGCTGTACGACCTGTATACGCAGGGGCTGGTCACTTACGAGGAAGCGCTGCACCAGGCCAGCAACCCCGACGAATTCAAGCTGCGCTGCCAGGGCATCAGCTCGACTTCGGACGTGGCCCGCGAGCAGATGCAGGCGGCCATCGGCGGCGCGGACTACCAAAGGTAAGGCGAGACCCGTAGCACAGGCATTCTGCCCGTGCCCTTCGTGTTTCCATCCATAGCCCGATGCTTTCATTGTTGCGCGAGCGCAGGTACAGGATTGTCCTGGCGGCGAACTTCATTTCGCTGATGGGCAGCGGTCTCAGCCATGCCGGCATCATCTGGTATGTGCTGCAGGAGACGCACTCGGAAAGCGCCGTAGCGCTGCTGG
Organism: Terriglobia bacterium; assembly: GCA_046714815.1. GTDB lineage: Bacteria > Acidobacteriota > Terriglobia > JAJPHL01 > JAPKYU01 > JBKKAI01. The sequence continues at coordinate 4,684 of JBKKAI010000085.1, forward strand.
TGGGCCTGATCACTGTTCCTTCGCTGCTGTTCCTGCCCTTCACGGGGCTGCTGATTGACCGCGTGGACCGGCGACACCTCTCGATCATCCTCGACGTGAGCCGCGGGCTGCTGGTGGCCCTGGTGGCGGCCGGCGCATGGCAGGGCCGGCTGCCGTTGTGGCAGATCTATGCGATGGGCTCGTTCCTGGGCATCGGCGGTTTCATCTACTGGCCCAATCTGGCGGCGCTGATCCAGGAACTGGTGGACGACAAGGACGCCATGCCGGTGAACGCGCTGCTGATGGGCGCCGCGCAGGCCGGATGGATGCTGGCCGGAGCCGTGGTCGGCTTCCTGTACGGGATTTGGGGCATCGCCGGCGTGCTCACCATTGACGCGATCACTTACGCCGTTTCGGCGTTTCTGTACTTCACGCTACGGCGCGGCAAGAACCTGTCTTACCAGAGAAAGCACGAAGGCGAAACCGTGGGCGGCTTCGCTCACGAGTTGGCCGCCGGTGTCCGCTACACGCTGGGGCGCCGGCCGCTGCTGGTGCTGGGGGCGGCGTCGGCGCTGTTCCAGGCCGCGATGCTCAGCCAGAACGTGATCACGGCGCCGCTCAACGACAAAGTCCTGCGCAGCGGCGCTTGGGGTTACGGCTTGTGCAATGCCGGCTGGAGCCTGGGCGCGATTCTTTCCAGTGGCGCCGCCGGCGCCGCCTTCCGCCGCCGCCCGGAGCGTTACGCCCCGGGTGGCCGCGCCACGCAGGCGCTCTGGCCGGCGCTGGCCGTCAGCGGGGTGGCCTGCCTGGTGCTGCCTTTTTCCGGCTTCCTGGCGGTGGCCGTTATCCTTTATGTATTCATGGGCGGCGGCCGTGGACTGGCGGGCGTGGCCATCAGCACCACGCTGATGCACGAAGTCCCGCGGCACGTGATGGGCCGCACGCAGAACCTCTTCACCTTTGCCGGCATCCTTCTCCAGTTAGTGATGACCTTCGGGGCCGGCTGGCTGGCCGAGAACGTCCACATCGCCACAGGCTTCTTCCTGGTGGGTGGCGCTTACCTGGCCGGCGCCGCTCTGGCCCACGGGCTGAGCGGCCACAAGCCCAGTTTTGCCGGGGCCGAAGCTGATGCCGAACCGGAAAGCATCCTGGTGACCCCTGAGTGATTTTTTCATTGACGATTTTCCCATTGACGATTTTGGTTTGGGTTTTCAATCGTCAATGGAAAAATCGTCAATGTTAATTAACATTCAGTCCAATCCCACCAGATCGGGCAACACCACCCCGATCTCCTGATTCAAGACCAAATCGGCGATGCCATCGAGCGGGGTCTCCGTGCGGTTGATAATGATGAGCTTCGCGCCGCGCTGCCTGGCCAGCAGCGGGAGCCCCGCGGCCGGGTGCACCACCAGCGACGAGCCCACCGAGAGGAACACGTCACAGGTCATCGAAGCGGCGGTGGCGCGGCGCATCGCCTCCTCCGGCATCGCCTGTCCGAACGAAATCGTCGCCGGCTTCAAGTGGCCGCCGCAGCGGCATCCCGGCGCGGCATCGCCGGCGGCCACGCGCGCCATCGCTTCATCGGTGGGGATGCTCTCGCCGCAGGTGAGGCACGACGCTTCGAGCATGGTGCCGTGCAGCTCGATGATGAGCGAGGGGTCCTGGCCGGCGCGGCGATGGAGGCCGTCAATATTCTGCGTGATCATGGCGCGCAGCTTGCCCTGCTTTTCCAGCGCCACGAAGGCGCGGTGGCCGGCATTGGGAGCGGCGTCGCGCATCTCCGGCCACATCTCGAACTTCTGGCGCCAGTACTCGACGCGGTCGGCGCGGTTGCGCATGAACTCGTCGAAATAAACCGTGCGGTTGCGTGACCAGACGCCGCCGGGGCTGCGGAAATCGGGGATGCCCGATTCGGTGGAGATCCCGGCGCCGGTAAACCCCACGACGCGGCGGGCGGCGGCCAGCCAGGAGCGCGCTTGTTCCAGGTCCATGGGATTGTATCCATTGACGATTTTCCCATTGACGATTGAAAACCCAAACCAAAATCGTCAATGAGAAAACCGTCAATGATAAAATGGCTTCGCGAGCATGCCTCGGAAACCCAGGCTTCTGGCCGAGCCGGAGCTGTACGGCTACGCGCTGCGCGCGCTGGCGGCGCGCGCGCGCTCGGTGGCCGAGATGCGGCGGCTGCTCGAGCGCCGCGCCGAACGCGCCGACGATACGCGGTCGGTGATGGCGCGCCTGAAGGAGCGCGGGTACCTCAATGACGACCGGTTCGCCGAGCGCTACACCGCGGCGCGGCTGGAGAACCAGCGGCTGGGGCGGGCACGCGTGGTCCGCGACCTGCGCGCGCGCCTGGTGGCCCCCGAAGTGGCCGAGCGCGCCACGCGCGATGCCTACGGCGAAGTGGATGAAGCGGCGCTGCTCGCCGAGCATTTGGAGCGCCGCCTGCGGACGACCGGGCCGCCGAAGACGCCGCAGAAAGTCGCCTCGCTCTACCGCGCGCTGCGCCGCGCCGGCTTCTCGCACGGCGTTATCTTCAGCCAGCTCCGCCGATTCAAGGCCGACACTGAAATGCTCGAAGCGCTCGGAGACGAGGAAATCCAGTAAAGGACCGGAGGGCCTAAAAGACATCACGAAGGCGCCAAGGACACGAAGTTCACGAAGAAGGCGTTGCGGAACTTTTCTTCTATAATTGAAGATTGTCTCCCTGATGACGGGAATGATGACGGGAATGATGACAGGAAACGCCATACGGAAGCTGTTCCTCGACTACTTCGCGGCGCGCGGGCACCAGGTGGTGAAGAGCTCGCCGCTGGTTCCGGCCAACGACCCCACGCTGCTGTTCGCCAACGCCGGCATGAACCAGTTCAAGGAGGTTTTCCTCGGGTTGGAGAAGCGCTCCTACACGCGGGCGACGACGTCGCAGAAGTGCGTGCGCGCCGGCGGCAAGCACAATGACCTGGAGAATGTCGGCCGCACCCGCCGCCATCACACCTTCTTTGAGATGCTGGGGAATTTTTCCTTCGGTGACTACTTCAAGAAGGACGCGATCGCCTACGCCTGGGAGCTGGTGACCGCGCCGTCCCCCACCGGCTACGGCCTCGGGAAAGACCGCCTCTACGTCACGATTTTCCGCGAGGACGATCAGGCCGGCGAGCTGTGGCGGAGCGAAGCGGGCGTGCCGGTCGAGCGCATCTTCCGCATGGACGAGAAGGACAACTTCTGGGCCATGGGCGACACCGGCCCCTGCGGGCCCTGTTCGGAAATCCACTACGACATGGGTCCCGAAGCGAGCGATGAGGGCCACGCCGATTGCCGGTTCCCGTGCGACTGCGGACGCTATGTCGAGATCTGGAACCTGGTGTTCATGCAGTTCAACCGCGATGCGTCGGGCGCGATGACGCCGCTGCCGCGGCCTTCGATTGACACCGGGATGGGGCTGGAGCGATTGGCCGCGGTCCTGCAGGGCAAGCTCTCCAACTTCGAGACCGACCTGTTGCGGCCGCTGGTGGACCAAGCCGCTGAGCTTTGCGGCAAAGTGTACGGCGAGAACGAAGCGAGCGACGTGTCTTTGCGAATCCTGGCCGACCATGCCCGCGCCGCCGCCTTCCTGATCCATGACGGCGTACTGCCGTCGAACGAAGGGCGCGGTTACGTGCTGCGCAAGATCCTGCGGCGCGCCATTCGCCACGGCCGCCTGCTGGGCCTGGATGCAGGAAACGATGCGTCAGGAAACGCCCAGCCGTTTCTGTTTCAGTTGACCGGCGCGGTGGCCGAGCGCATGCAGGAAGGCTACCCGGAGCTGCTCGAAAGCGTGCCGCGCGTCGCGCGCCTGGTCAAGGACGAGGAGCAGCGCTTCGGGCACACGCTGGCCATCGCGCTGAAGGAATTCGACCGCGCCGTCGCCGAGTCCGGCGCTGGGCGGAAACTGGCCGGCGCGAAAGTCTTTCATCTATACGATACCTTCGGGCTGCCGCTCGACCTGATGCAGGAGATCGCGCGTGAGCACCGAATCGAGCTCGATGAAGCCGGCTTCGAGGCCGAGATGCGGAAGCAGCGCGAGCGTGCCCGCGCGAGCTGGAAGGGCGGCGGGAAGGCCGCGGCTACTCCCGTTTACCGGGAGCTGCTCGAACGCGGCCGGACGAAATTCGAAGGCTACGACCAGACCCAGTCGCGCGAGTGCCGCGTGATCGCGATCATTTCCGGCGACCGCTCCGTGGAGGCGATCGAGGCCGGCGAGCGCGCCGCCGTGGTGCTCGATCACACGCCCTTCTACGCCGAGGCGGGCGGCCAGGTGGGTGACACCGGATTGTTCCTCAACCAGGGGATGACCGAAGAGCTGGCCGAGGTCGAGGGAACCATGGCGCCGGTGCGGGGTGTGATTGCGCACCAGGTGGCGGCACGGTCGCCGCTGCGCGTAGGCGACACGGTCGCCGCCGCCGTGGCCGAAACCGGCCGCCGCTCCACTATGCGCAACCACACCGCCACGCACTTGATGCACGCCGCGCTGCGTAAGGTGCTGGGGCCGCACGTGAAGCAGGCCGGGTCGGTGGTCGAGCCGGGGCGGCTGCGCTTCGACTTCACCCACTACACGGCGCTCGATGAAACTGAGATTGAGGAAGTGGAGCGCCTGGTCAACGAGGAGATCCTGAAAAACACGGAGGTGTGCACCAACGTGATGGACCTGGAGGACGCGCTCGAGACCGGCGCCATGGCCCTGTTCGGCGAGAAGTACGGCGAGCGGGTGCGCGTGGTGCAGGTGCCGGGCTTCTCCACCGAATTGTGCGGTGGCACGCACGTGCGGCGCACCGGCGATATCGGCTTGTTCAAGATCGTGTCGGAATCGAGCATTTCGGCGGGCGCGCGGCGCATCGAGGCGCTCACCGGCGCAGGCGCGTTCCAGCACTACCGCGCCGTCGCGGGCGTTGTCCAGCGCATCCAGCAGACGCTGCATACCAGCGAGCCGGAAGTGGTCGAGGCCGTCGAGCGGCTGGCGCAGCAGCAGCGCGCACTCGAGAAAAAAGTGGAGCAGATGAAGAACAAGCTGGCCCAGTCGCAGCGCGGCGAGCTGGCCGGCGGCGTGAAATCGGTCAAGGACGTCCGCGTGCTTTCATCGCGCGTGGAGGAAACCGACCGCACCCACCTGCGCAACATGGTGGACGCGCTCAAGAACGAGCTGAAGTCGGGCGTGGTGGTGCTGGGCGCGGCCGGCGACGGCAAAGTGGCGCTGGTGGTCGGCGTCACAAAAGACCTGACCGCGCGCCTGCACGCCGGAAAAATCGCCCAGGCCGTGGCCAAAAAGGTGGGCGGCACCGGCGGCGGCCGCCCCGACATGGCCGAAGCCGGCGGCAAGAATCCCGAAGACCTCGATGCGGCCATCGCCGAGGTTTCCGAAATCGTCGCCGCCATGCTGTGAGCGCCGAGAAGGGGCCGGAGCCGCGGCCGGGCTAATGAGTCTCGCCTCTGGCCGGCTTTCGGATCCGGGCGAGGATCGCCCGGCGCGGGTCAGGAGACCCGCCCCACAATGCATGCTGGGGTGCCGGCCGCCAGCGGGGCCGCGATCAGAACCGATAGTGCCAGGAGCTTCAGAACGGCTGACCATAACACGGATGGCGGAAAGTTCGGAAAGAGGGATACAATCCGGCTCGTAGCAGGTCGGCACCAGGCAGGAATGCCTGTGCTACATGCTCAGGGAGGCGCGATGGCTATGCGCTGGAGTCCTTTTCTTTTTCCGCTGCTGCTGGCCGCAACGTTGTCTGCGCAGAGCATCACCGGAACAATTGTCGGCAC
>JBKKAI010000086.1:0-3336 GCA_046714815.1 Terriglobia bacterium
CCTCTTCTCGGGTCTGATCTAACGAGATACCCTGGCCGCCGGCCACCAACTCGCGATGGCGCCGCGCCGCCCGCACAGCCAACTCGGCGTCGAGAAAGAACTACACGTCGGCCTGCGGGAAGAAGCGCGTGCCGATATCCCGCCCCTCTGCAACCACCGAACCCCGCTCCCCGGCCTCACGCTGGACTGGGAGGAGCCAGTCGCGAACCGCCGGAATCGCTGAAATCATCGATGCCATCCGGCTGATTTCCAGTGTACGGAGCTCTTGCGCGAGTTCCCTGCCATCCACCACAACCGATGTGCGGTCGTTCTTGCGCTCGATGCGTACCTGGGTCCTGGACAACAGCCGCTCGACCGCCGCGTGATCAGAAGGGCTGATCCCTGCGGTCTGCACCTTCCAAGCAACCGCACGATACAAGGCCCCTGTGTCCAGATACAGGCAGCCAAGGCGCGCTGCCAGCAACTTGGCGATCGTACTCTTCCCGGTACCGGCCGGGCCGTCAACGGCGATGATCAGGCGACACCCGTGCCGCGTGCCTTCAATGCCCTGCGTCTGCAGGCCGCCTATTATAGTCCTCGACTTGTATCTGTCAATAATTTCAAGAGTTTGGAATTGAAATCTGGGAACGAGGTTTCGATACAGGCGGTCCCATCAATCGTCGTAGCCGCATCCGCTACAAGCCCGGCGATCGCCAGCGACATCGCCACTCGATGGTCTCCGTAGCTGACACAAGAGGCGCCCCGAAGACGCGGGCGGCCTTGAATAATCAATCCATCGGGAGTTTCCGTAATCGCGGCGCCCATCTTCCTGAGCTCTGCAGCCATGGTCGCAATACGGTCGCTCTCTTTGACCCGTAGTTCCTCCGCACCTGTAATACGCGTTTCACCTTCCGCCACGGCTGCGGCGACGCAGAGGATCGGAAACTCATCAATGGTTTGAGGAATCCGGTCTGCTCCGAGGTGCACGCCGCGCAACCGAGCCGACCGCACGCGGAGGTCGGCAACCAGCTCGCCGGCCTCCTCGCGTTGATTGAGCACCTGGATATCGGCGCCCATCTCAGCCAAGACCTCCAGAACGCCGGTCCTGGTCGGGTTGATCCCGACACCGGCAATGGTCACGTCGGACCCGGGGACAATCGAGGCCCCGACGAGGAAGAAGGCCGCAGCCGACAGGTCGCCCGCCACCGGCAGGCTGGGCATGCCCCTCCATCCCACGGCAGGTCGTCCCTGCAAGACGATCGCGGCGCCCTCCGTACGGAGCGGAATCCCGAAGTGGCGAAACATGCGCTCCGTGTGGTCACGCGAGCGTCGCGGCTCCGTGATACGGGTCAGGCCTTCGGCATACAGACCGGCCAGCAGCAAGCAGGATTTCACCTGGGCGCTGGCCACGGGCGAAGCGAATTCTACGCCATGCAAGCGGCTGCCGGTGATCGCCAGGGGCGCCAACTCGCCGCCCTTGCGCCCCGCGATCGTTGCGCCCATCTGCCGGAGGGGTTTGACGACCCGCCCCATCGGACGCCGGCGGATGGATTCGTCGCCTGTCAGCACGACGAAGAAATCCTGCCCCGCGAAGAGCCCGGCCTGCAGGCGGATCCCCGTCCCGGAATTTCCGCAGTCGATCGGGCTATCGGGCTCCGAGAGTCCCCACAAGCCTTTCCCGCGGACATGCAGGCGCTCCGGGGTTTCTTCGATGCGTACCCCCATCGCCTGGAAGGCCCGCATGGTGTTGAGGCAGTCTTCTCCCCGGCAATACCCGGTAATCGCGGTGTCTCCGTCAGCCAAGGCGCTCAAGATGATGGCCCGGTGGGTGATGGACTTATCGCCCGGAACCGTGAGAGTGCCCCCGAGCGGACCTCTGGGCTGGATGGTCAATGAGGTCATTGATTCTGAGGGCGGGGCGGGGCGGAGACATTGAGCTGCTCGCGGGCCTGCTTTGCCCGGTCCAGTTCCTGTTCGATGCCCGGTCCGTCTCCGGACTTGATGAGATGTTTCAAGCGCTCCAGGTGCCGTTCGTAGACCTCGATGATCGCCACGAGGTTGTCGCGATTCCACAGAAAGATATCGCGCCACATCTCCGGGGAACTGGCCGCGATCCTGGTCGTGTCCCGCAGGCCGCCGCCGGCATAGGCCAGCAGGTCCAGCTCCGGGGTGATCCGTTCGCGCACCTCGATCAGGGCATTGATCAGCGCAAAGACCGCCGCGTGCGGCAAGTGGCTGACCGCGCCCAACACCCGGTCGTGAACGAACGGGTCCATTTCCGAAACCTGTGAGCCGGCAGCCTCCCAGAGGTCGCGCATGGCCTGCAGCGCCTGCGGCTCCGTGCGCCTGGTCGGGGTCAAGATGCAGCGCGCCCCTCGGAACAGATCCACGGAACCGGCCGCCACGCCGGTCTTCTCGCGGCCCGCAATCGGATGGGCACCGACGAATCGCACGGAGGGCGGGAGGAGGCCTTCTGCGAGCTCTACCAGCGAGCCTTTCACGCTCCCCACATCCGTCACGATCGCGCCGGGTTCGAGGAGGGACGCCCACTCCTTGAGATGCCGCTCGTAGGTATCCACCGGCGTCGCCAACACCACCAGATCGGCCCCTCGAATGCCTGCCGCCGCATCCACCACATACCGGTCAATGGCCCCAAGCGCCACCGCCGTCTTGAGATTCTCGACACGCCGGCCGATCCCCACCACGGAGCCGGCCAGGGCTTGCCGCTTCAGCACCATACCCAGGGAGCCGCCGATGAGGCCCACCCCGACAATCGCCACTTGTTTGAAATGAAGTGCGCGCTCAGCCATCAGCTTTCAGCTTTTCTCCCTGCCATTCCGATCAGCGTCCACCTCCTAGCTGATAGCTGAAGGCCGATCGCTGATCGCTTTCCTAAATCTCCCGCCCCACCGCTTCCGCGATCTTCCGGAGATCCTGCATCAACTCCTTGAACTTCGTCGGCTTGATGGACTCTTCGCCGTCGCACAGGGCGCATTCGGGATTCGAATGGACCTCGATCAGGAGCCCGTCCGCGCCGGCGGCCACCGCCGCCTTGGACATGGGCGCCACGAGATTCCACTTCCCGGTGGCGTGGCTGGGATCCACGATGACCGGCAGATGGGACAGCTCCTTGAGCGTGGGGACCGCGGCAAGGTCGAGCGTGTTCCGGTACTGCGTCTCGAACGTCCGGATGCCCCGCTCGCAGAGCATCACGTTACGGTTGCCGCGGGACATGATGTACTCGGCCGAGAGGAGAAACTCCTTGATGGTGGCGGAGAGTCCTCGCTTGAGGAGCACGGGCTTATCGTAGGCGCCGACTTCCTACAGCAGTTCGAAGTTCTGCATATTGCGGGCACC
>JBKKAI010000087.1:0-8559 GCA_046714815.1 Terriglobia bacterium
CGGGTCCGCTGCCCCTCATGCCCGCGTCGGTACTGATCGAAGCACGTTCTGAGGCTGCCGTTGGTGACGCCGACGTACATGACGATGTCATCAATCACAAACGCATAGACGCCCGGCGCTGACGGCACCGTCGCACTAAGGCCGATCGAGCCTCCGGGGTCCCGTGCCCACTCGCCGACAAGCTGGAAGCCTGCACGAAGGAGCGCCTCGCATGACATAGCCTCGCGCGGGACCGGAGCATCATCGACGAGCCCAAGCGTTAGCCGGACACCAGTGACCCGGATTATTCATGAACAGGCGAAGAACTTATGTCTCTTGCAAGCCAGCTACAGGCGGCGGAGCTGCCAGCCGCCGCTGACCTCGATCTGAGCGCCGGTGGAAAAATCGAAGTTGCCTTCGGCGATGGAGCGCACCACGCGGGCCACGTCGTCGGGATATCCCCAGCGGCGCTGCGGCACCAGCCCCTCGGCGATCTTGCGGTCATAGACATCCTTCACCGCCGCAACCATGTCAGTGAGGATGATCCCCGGCCGCACTTCGATGACGACGATACCGGTGCCGGCCAGCCGGTCGGCATAGAGCGAAGCGGCCATGCTCAATCCCGCCTTGGAGACGCAATAGTCGCCGCGGTTGGTGGACGAGGTGTAGGCCGAGAGCGAAGTGATGAACACGATGCGTCCCGCCGGGATGCTGTTCTCTTTCAACTGCGCGAGCATCCAGTTGGAAACCTGTTGCGTCAGGAAATACGGGCCCTTCAGGTTGACCGCGACCATGTGGTCAAAGCTCTCTTCGGCGGCTTCCAGCATGTCGCTGCGGCGCGAGGGCGCCTGCGCCGCGTTGTTCACCAGCAGGTCGAGGCGTCCCAAGCGTTCCCGGCAGAAATCCACGAGCCGGCCGCGGTCGGCGGCGCTGGAAATGTCGGCCTGCACCGGCTCGCAGCGGCCGCCCTTGTCGCGGATTTCGCGCTCGAGCGACTCGGCCGCTGCCTTGTCGGCGCGATAATTGGCCGCCACCGCGTAGCCCGCTTCGGCGAGGCGAAGCGCGATGGCGCGGCCGATGCCGCGCCCGGCGCCGGTGACCAGAGCGGAAGGTTGTGAGATCAAGCGCTATTCCTCAAAGTGTGGGCGCAGCTTGCGCCAGGTGGTGGCCAGTTCTTCGGGCAGCACGCGGGTCTCGCCGATCACGGTCATGAAGTTCGAGTCGGCAAACCAGCGCGGCAGCATGTGCAGGTGCAGGTGGCCGGCGACGCCGGCGCCGGCGCACTTGCCGATATTGAACCCGGCGTTCAGGCCCTCGGGCCGGTATTCGGCGCGCAGCGCGCGCTCGGCCGCCCGCGCCAGCGCCATCATTTCGTGCAGCGCCTCGGGCGCGGCCGCCGAAAAGTCCGCGACATGCGCATACGGCGCGATCATCAGGTGCCCGACGGTGTAAGGATAAAGGTTGAGCAGGGCATAGCAGAGGCGGCCGCGGCGCAGAACGTAGTGCCCTTCATCCCCGGGATCCCTGGGATGGTCGCAGAACAGACAGCCGGCGCCCTCGGCGCCCCCGCTCACGTATTGGTATCGCCAGGGGCTCCAGAGGTAATCCATAACAGCGAAGCGCGCCCTTAGCCCGTCGGCGCGGGCGGGGGATGGGGCGGCTGCGAAGCAGGCTCGGCGGCCGGCGGCTGCTCGGCGCGGGCGGCGGCGTTGACCAGGTCTTTCAGATCCTTGCTGGGCTTGAAAAACGGGATCGTCTTGGCCGGCACCTCCACCTTTTCCCCGGTCTTGGGATTCCGGCCGGTGCGCGGCCGCCGCTGGCGCGTGCGAAAACTGCCGAAGCCGCGGATCTCGATCTTCTCGTTGCCGCGCAGCGCCTTCACAATGCTGCCGAAGATGGTTTCCACGATGGCCTCGGAGTCCTTGCGGGTCATCTCCACGGCCTTGGAAACTTCGTCAATCAGATCGGCTTTCGTCATAAGGACGTTCGTCGCCTCCCCCGGCGGCCGCGGGCCGCTCTCGGGATGAAATCAGCTTCCCGCCTCCGAACTGCCGCGATCCTTCAGGCCGACCAACTCCTCCAGGGTCGAAGTAGCGCCTCCGGGGCCTTGCCGCTGCATATAATCCTCAATCTCCTGGCGCTCGACGTCGCCGGCGATGGCGCGGAGGCTCAGGCCGATCTTCTTTTCGGCGGGACTGAGCTTGATGATCTTGAAATCGTAATCGCGCCCGATTTCGAGCAGGTCCGTGGCGGCATCGCGCTCGCGTCCCGGCGCCAGCTCGGAGATGTGGCACAGGCCTTCGATCCCTTCGGCCAGCTCCACGAATGCGCCGAAGGAGGCCATTCGCACCACGCGCCCCTTGCGGATATCCCCGATGTTGGACTGGCCGAAAAACGACTCCCACGCGTCGGGCTGGAGCTGCTTGATTCCCAGCGACAGGCGCCGGTTCTCGGCGTCAATGCGCAAGATCACGGCCTCCACCTTATCTCCCTTGCGCAGGACCTCGGAGGGGTGTTTCACCCGTTTGGTCCAGGAAATGTCGCTGACGTGGACCAGCCCGTCAATGCCGTCCTCGACTTCGACGAACGCTCCGAAATCGGTGAGGTTGCGCACGCGGCCGTTCACCTTGTCGCCCACCTGGTAACGCTCGGCCAGCGTGAACCACGGGTTGGGCTCGGTCTGGCGCAGGCTGAGCGAGATGCGGCGGTCGGCCGCGTGGACTTCGAGGATTTCCGCTTCCACCGCGTCGCCCACCGCGCAGATCTTCGAGGGGTGCTTCAGGCGCTTGCTCCAGCTCATCTCCGAAACGTGGATCAGCCCTTCGACGCCCGGCTCCAGCTCGACAAAGGCGCCGTAATCGGTGACGCTGACGATCTTGCCCCGGACGCGGTAGGCCACCGGGTACTTCTGCACGGCGCTGGCCCAGGGGTCTTCGTAAAGCTGCTTGAGGCCCAGCGAAACCCGCTCCTTCTCGCGATCGAACTTCAGCACCAGCACGTCCACTTCGTCGTTGACCTGCAGGATTTCGGAGGGATGGGTGACGCGGCCCCAGGAAAGGTCGGTGACGTGCAGAAGGCCGTCAATCCCGCCCAGGTCAATGAACACGCCGTAGTCGGTGATGTTCTTGACCACGCCGCGCACCACCGCGCTCTCGAACAGCGCGGCCAGGGTTTTTTCCTTGCGGCTGCTGTTTTCCTCTTCCAGCACAACCTTGCGCGACACCACGATGTTCCCGGGCTTCTTGTTCAGCTTGATGATCTTGACGGGGATGTCCTGCCCGCGCAGCGCGTCCAGGTTGCGCACCGGCTTGATGTCCACCTGCGAGCCGGGCAGAAACGCGCGCACCCCGATGTCCACGGACAGACCGCCCTTGATCCGCTCGATGACGCGACCGGTCACCACGGTCTGCTGCTGGTAGGCGCTCTCGATGTCGTCCCACACCTTCATCCGCTCGGCCTTCTGGCGAGAGAGGCGCACGTAGCCGTCGCGGTCTTCGGGATCCTCGAGCGTGACATCAATGACGTCACCGACGCGGACGGACATCTTGCCGTCGCGGCTGCGGAACTCGTGCGCCGGGATCAGTCCTTCGCACTTGTAGCCTACGTCCACGATCACTTCGTTGTCGGTCACCTTCAGGACGTGGCCTTTGAGGAGGTCCCCCTGGCTCAGGGGGGCGAAATGGCTGTAGCTGTCGATCAGTGTTTCGTAATCTTCGGCTTGTGTGTTGGAAGAAGTTGCGCCACGCCGTGACCTGTCCCGGCTCAGCAACTCCTGTTCGATTGCCATTCGCCCCGCCTCCTCAAGAAAGACTCTTCCGTGCCGCCCCGCTCCGCCGATTGCGGGGCCTTTGGGTTGGGTTCCTTATGAGCGCGGGTTTGGGTGCTGCGGAATCACCTAGCCCGAAACAACAGCACTGGTTTCAACGGCAGGAGCCGTTGAAAACCAAGCCCGCCGAATATATCTGATTCAACTCATCAGTGTCAATGAAACGGGCCTGAATCCAGGGGGGACCGGACGAAACCGTTGGGGAGAACCTCGCTCGCTGTCAATGACAGATTCCGGGCCGGCGGCCACCTGGGGCGTAACGCTCCGGGCGGCGGGCGCCGGTACTCCGGCCTTCCCGGAGCAACGCGATTGCCAAACCCCCTACAACAGCGCCGTGTCAAGTGCTGCCGTCTCCTCGGCCGCCCTGGCCCGCGCCCGTCGGAGCGTCGCTTCGGCTGGGGTCCGCGCCGGGACCGGCGGCGCACCGCCGGTGGCCGGCCGGGCCGCCGGACCCAGATGATCGAGGAGCAGGTCGCGCGAGCCTCCGAAGTAGTTATCGAGCAGCCGGGCGACGGCGCGCTCGCGGGCCGCCGCACGGCTGTAGGACGCCAGGTAAAGGTGCGCTCGGCCGAATTTGCGCCGGGTGGCCGCGCCCTTGCGCGCCAGCCGGTCGAGCAGCGTCAGCACCGTGGTGTAGGCCAGCGCGCGCGACGGCAGCAGGCGCTCGCGCACGTCACGCACGCTGAGCTCGGCGGCCCCCTCCCAGAGCACCTTCATGCACTCGAGCTCCAGCGCCGGCAGGTCGCCCTTCCACGCGCCGGCAGGCTTACGTGGCATGGCCCATCCCTCCGCCATTCACGGGCGCCTCGCTGACCGCGGCGGCTGTGGGTTCCCCGGCCGCGGGTTTAGCAGCGGCTTCCCCGGCCCCTTCATCGCCCGATGTCGCTGCGGCCGGTGCGCCGGCGCCCAGGTACTTCCGGCTTTTCAGCAAAGCCCGGCCGAGGGACGCGTTCCATAGCGTCCAATCCCCCTCGACCAGCGGATCGGCCGCCAACTGGCCTTCCATGCTGTTGATCTTGGCGTCGAGGTTGTCGAGGAAGTGGAAGACCACGGCCTCGGGGAACATGGGGACCTTGGGGGAGCCGAATTCCAGCTCCCCGTGATGGCTGAGGACCATGTGCTCCACCAATACGCGCAACGGCGGCGGGAAGTCCGGCAGCGCGCGGAGCTTTTCCTGCACCATGCCCATCGCCATGGCGATGTGCCCCAGCAGTTGCCCTTCGGTGGAGTAGCCGATGCTGCGCGCGTAATCGAGCTCGCGGATCTTTCCCAGGTCGTGCAGGATGGCGGCGGCCACCAGCAGGTCCAGGTCGAGCGAGGGATAGTGCGCGGCCACCAGCCGCGCCAGCCCGCAAAGGGAAACGATGTGCTCGAGCAGGCCGCCGAGGTAGGCGTGGTGCATGCTTTTGGCGGCGGGCGCCTGCTTGAGCCGCGCGGCGATCTCCGGGTCGTCGAGCACCGCCTCGAGCAGCGCGCGGAGGTGGGAATTGGCCGTGGCCGCGGCCGCCGCGCGCAACTCGCCGAACATCTGCTCGATGTCGCGGCCGGTCCGCGGGAAGAAATCGCCGATCTCGATTTCCTTTTCTTCCAGCCGCCGCAGCTTGTGCAGCGAGATCTGCGGCTTGTTGCGGAAGAGCTGCACCAGGCCCTTGACTTTGAGAAAATCGTCGCGGTCGAACGGCGGCGCCCCTTCGACGTTTTCCCACATGCGCGCCTCCACCTCGCCGGTGCGGTCGCCCAGCATCAGCGAGAGGTACGGCTCGCCGGTTTTCTTGAAGCGCGTCTCCTTGGAGCGGACCAGGAAGGTGGTGGTAACGTTCAGGTTGACGTGGGCGGCGAGATCGCGGACAAAGACGGATTTCAGTATCACTTTTTTCTGCGGAACGGCGGGAGCCAGCTTCGCCCGCCCTGCCTGCCCTTCGGCGCGATCAATTCATCTTCCGTCATATCTTTGGGGATCAGCCGGACGTAATCCTGGTTCGGCGCCGAGCCGCTGTCGGTATAGCCGGCCTTCACCTCGATATACGCCTCTTCGCGCAGGCGCGTCAGGAACGCGCGCAGCGCCGGCTGCATGTCCTGCATATACAGCCGCTCCTTGATTTCGTCCTCCACCGCGGCCAGCGGCGGGATGCCGGCTTCGTCCTTTTCTTCCACCTTGATGATCAGCAGCCCAAACTTGGTGCGGATCAGGCCGCTGGTCTCGCCCTTCTTGAGGCCGAAGGCCACGGTCTCGATCTCCTTCGCCATCTGGCCGCGGCGGAAGTATCCGATGTCGCCGCCGCGCTCCTTCGCCGTGGAGCCGTCGGAGGACTGCTGCGCCAGCTCGGCGAAGTTGCCGCCCTTGCGCACCTTCTCCAGCACCTCGTTGGCTTTCTTCTCGGCCGCCTCCAGGGCGGCGCCCTCCTTGCCTTCGGTGGAAACCAGGATCTCGCGGATGCGCACCTGTTCCGGGCGGTCGAAGCCGGCCTTGTTCTCGTCGTAATACTTCTGCATGCGCTCCTGCGACATCTGCAGCCGCGAGCCCACCTCGCGCCCGATCACCTGCTGGGTGATCAGGCCGTTCTTGATGTTGGTCCGGAAGTCCTCGAAGCTCGCCCCCTGCTCGGCCACCGCCCGCTCCAGCTCCTGCAGGTCCTTCAAGCCCATCTGTTCGCGGATGCGGTCCATCCGCTTGACCACGTCAATGTCCACGTTCAGGCTCATGTCCTTGCCGCGCTGCAACAGCAGCGCCTGGTCAATCAACTCGCGCAGCAGGTCCCGCTCGCGCTCGGCGATGGCCGCCTGAACACGCAGGTTGCCCTGGCCCTGGAGCTGCTGCTCCAGCTCCTGGCGCAACGCCAGCTTCGCCCGCTCGAGCTCGGATTTGGTGACCACGTCGCCGTTCACCTTGGCGACAATCTCTTCGATGATCTCGCCCGTGGCGACCGTTACCGCCAGCGCGAAAAACAGGAATGAAAGGAGCAGTCGCAAAGAACACCTCGAAAACCAGGTTGATCTTTCCACTGTACCAGAGTTCGGGGCCGGAATCACGGCTGCAGGCTCGCCAGCCAGCTTTTCACTTCATACAGCGCCGTCGAGCCATTCGCTCCCACCGGGAAGCGCAGCACGCCGGCGGGCGTGAACTGCGCGCCGGCGCGCGACGCCACCAGGCTCATCAGGCGCTCCGGATCAATTGCCGCGTTCTGCTGGAACTGGATGCTCACCGCATCGCGCTTGCGCTCGATGGAATGGATCCGCAGCGGACCGGAGGCCAGCTTCAAGCCGGCGTACTCCAAAAGATTCAGCACCGCTTCCGGCGGCGGCCCGTAGCGATCGGCCAGCTCGCGCTCGATCTGCGCCCGCTCCTCCAGGCTGCCGACCCCGGCGACCCTCTTGTACATCCTAAGCCGCTGGCTTTCTTCGGGGATGTATTCGGGCGGGATGCGGATATCCAGACCCAGGTTGATCGAGGTTTCCACCTCCGGCTCCACCTCCTGGCCCTTCAGCTCGCGGACCATGCGCTCCAGCATCTGGCAGTAGAGGTCGAAGCCTATTGCGTTGATGTGCCCGTGCTGCTCGCCGCCCAGCAGGTTTCCGGCCCCGCGCAATTCCAGGTCCAGCGCGGCGATCTTGAAACCCGCTCCCAGGTCGCTGAACTCCTTCATCGCGCTTAGCCGCTTTCGGGCCAACGGCGTAAGCTCGCGGTCCTCCGGCACCAGCAGATAGGCGTAGGCGCGCCGGTTCGAGCGGCCTACCCGCCCGCGGAGCTGGTACAGCTCCGACAGACCGAAGCGCTCCGCGCGATTCACCAGGATGGTATTGCAAAGCGGGATGTCCAACCCATTCTCTATTATAGTAGTAGATACCAGCACATCAAATTCGTGGCGAACGAACTTCAGCATGACTTTTTCCAGGGGCTTGGCATCCATCTGGCCGTGTGCCACTCCCACCTTCGCCGCGGGAACCAGCCGCTGGATCATGTCGGCAACCGTGTAGATGCTTTCGACCCGGTTGTGCAGGAAGTAGACCTGGCCGTTGCGGGCCAGCTCCTGCTCGACCGCCGAGCGAATGATTGTTTCGCTGAAGGGCGCCACCACGGTCTGGATCGTGAGCCGGTCTTTGGGCGGTGTTTCGATAACCGACATGTCCCGCAGGCCTATTAACGACATATGTAGTGTACGAGGTATCGGGGTCGCCGACATGGCCAGCACATCCACGTGCGTCTGCTCGCGCATCTGCTTGATGCGCTCCTTGTGGCGTACTCCGAAGCGCTGCTCTTCATCAACGACCAGCAGTCCCAGATCCTTGAAAACTACATCCTTAGATAGAAGCCGGTGTGTGCCGATAACGATGTCCACACGGCCAGCTTCAAGGTCTTCGAGTATCTTTTTCTGCTCGGCCGGAGAGCGGTAGCGGCTGAGCATCTCCACGCGAATAGGGAAGGGCGCAAAGCGCTGCTTGAAAGTCTCGAAGTGCTGAAATACTAATATAGTAGTCGGCGCCAGCACTGCGACCTGTCGGCCGTCCTGAACCGCCTTGAACGTCGCGCGCATGGCCACCTCGGTCTTGCCATAACCGACGTCGCCGCACAGAAGGCGGTCCATCGGCTCGGGCTTTTCCATGTCGCGCTTCACGTCGGCGATGGCGGTCAATTGGTCCGGCGTCTCGGCAAACTCGAAGGCATCCTCGAACTCGCGCTGCCAGTTGTTGTCCGGAGAAAAGCTCTTGCCGCCGCCCGACTTGCGCAGTGCGTAGAGCTTGAGCAGCTCCTCGGC
>JBKKAI010000088.1:0-7652 GCA_046714815.1 Terriglobia bacterium
AAGTTCGAGTACCGCCGCGGCTACAAGTTCTCCACCTACGCCACCTGGTGGATCCGCCAGGCCATCACCCGCGCCATCGCCGACCAGGCCCGGACCATCCGCATCCCGGTGCACATGATCGAGACGATCAACAAGCTGATCCGCACCTCGCGCCAGCTCGTCCAGGAATACGGCCGCGAGCCCACCAGCGAAGAGATCGCCCGCCGCATGGACATCCCGGTGATCAAGGTGCGCAAGGTGCTCAAGATCGCCCAGGAGCCGATCTCGCTCGAGACGCCCATCGGCGAAGAGGAAGATTCGCACTTGGGCGACTTCATCGAGGACCGCGGCGTCGTTTCACCCGCCGAAGCGGTGATCAACCTGAACCTCAAGGAGCAGACCGATTCGGTCCTGAAGACCCTGACGCCGCGTGAGGAGAAGGTGATCAAGATGCGTTTCGGGCTGGAGGACGGCAGCGAACATACCCTGGAAGAGGTGGGCCAGAGTTTCGCGGTCACCCGCGAGCGCATCCGCCAGATCGAGGCCAAGGCGCTCCGGAAGCTGCGCCATCCCAGCCGCAGCCGCAAGCTGCGCGCCTTCATGGACACCAACTTCCACGACTAAAACTCGAATTGCTTCCAGCGCGTCTCGGTGTCCGGAGCGCGTTGGAAGCAATCCAAAGTCAATTCAAACATCCAGGGCAACTTCGGTCCCCTCTGGATCGGGGTGTGCCCAGTATACCTCAAACGTGATGGGGCACAGTCCATTCCTGCCTGTGCGCCCCACTCAGCTCCCACCGGAACGTGACGCGGGATGGATCATCGATCGGACTGCTGTAGCGGCCCGCGGCAATCGCGCCGTCAGACGCGCAGGTAGTCGGGGTTCCAGGAACGGATCATCTTCTTGATCGCGGCGCGGTCCCGGACCTGGCCGTCCAGGACCGTGCGCGCCAGTTCGGGCAGTTCACCGTCGCCGGCAAACCGCAGGGCCACAAGCTGGCCCAGCGTGAATTCGCCGATGCGGGCGCGCAGGTCGGCCGGGAGGACGCGCTCCAGCCGTAACATCATCTCCAGCCGGATCACGCGGTCCTGCACCGTCAGGGCGAACATCCGCGCGTAGGCCCACATGATGCCCAGCGCGGCCGCGAGCAGAAAGGACACCACGCTCTCCGCGGAGAAAAAGCGGACCAGCCGGTAAAGCGACCATAGCGCGTTGATTCCCAGAATAACGCCCGCGGCGATGTTCAGCGGGACGTGGCGGACATGGTTATCGAATGTCTGAACGGGTTGCGGCATGGCGGCGATTATACGGCCCGGCCGGCCCGATTAGCCGTATCCTTATTGCATGAGCCGGCCGAAGGCGGAGCGGCCGTACATGCCCGAAATCCAAGTGGGACATGGAATCCTGGAAAGAGCGTGTTTTTGTCGTGAGGCCGCACAAGGCTTTTGGCCTGCGGGAAAGCGACTTTCCGAAGAGCGCTACACGCCGGACGTTTTGAAGGAGGCGCGCATGTGCCGCAGCATCAGAGTTCTCCGAACAATGGACCCGCCGGCCACCCGCGATGATATCCGCGCGGCGGCGCTGCAGTTTGTCCGGAAAGTCAGCGGCTATCATCGCCCTTCGCGCGCCAATGAAGCCGCCTTCGACCGCGCCGTGAGCGAGGTGTCGCAGGCCGCCGAGCGTCTGCTCGCCGAGGTCGCGCCGCTTACTTTGGGAACTGGGCGGCGTTGAGGCCGGGAACCAGGCGCAGCGCGTTCTTGTAGTAGACGCGCTTCAGCGTTTCGTCCGGCAAGCCCAGCCCGTACATCTTCCAATGCGCGTGGTAGCGCCGGTAGTAGTCGAAGTATTCATCGCGCGTCTCGAGCACGCGGAAGTAGCACTTGAACTCTTCGGCGTTGTAGCTGTCCTTGCCCATCAGAACACGGTCCTGGTATTTGATGAGCCATTCGCGGGCCGTGAAGGGCTGGCGGCCCAGTTCGTACAACACCGCGCCCATCTCCACGTGGATGTTGGGCAGCTTATCGAGCAGCTTCCCCAGCGCCGCCAGGTCGTTGCCCATCCACCCCAGGTGCGCCACGATGAAGGTTGTCCTGGGATGCCGCGCGAACAGGCGGTCGCGCTCCGCGTTCAGGGCCTCAAACGTCGGATATCGGTCGGGCGGCCGCGCGCGCCTTTCATGCAGCTTCAGCTCCAGCCAGCGCTCGTTGAAGCGGTCAATCGGCTGAAAGAAGGGCGCCGGCTCGCCGGTATGGATCAACACCGGAATTTTCAGGCGCCCGCACGCCTCCCAGACCGGCGCCAACACCGGATCGTCCACCGGAACCCGGCGGCCGTCGGCGTACTTGAGGTCCATCCCCAGGTTCTTGTAGATCTTCAAGCCCTGCGCCCCGTTCTGGACGTCGTGATCGAGCCGCGCGGCGGCGCGCTCCCCGAAGCCGGGTTCGTTCAGGTCACGAAAATCAACATTGGCGAAGACGGCGAACCGGTCGGGGTGCTTCTCCTTATAGGTTTTGATGCCGGCGCTGAGGTTGTCGCCGGTGCCGCCGCTCAAGTTTACGATGATTCGCAGGTTGATGCTGTCCATCTCCGCGACGAGCTTTTCCAACCGTTCCGGCGTTATCCTGGCAGGCTGGTGGCTGTGAACGTCAATCACCGGGAACTTCGCGCGGCTTACCGGATGGGCGGGCACCACCAGCGTTGAGCGCGGTTCGTATTCTTCCACCGTCAGGCTGGGCTTCTGGGCCACGGCCACAACGGCTGAGACAAACAGGGGTCCGAAAAGAAGCAGTCGCTTGATCATCGGGAAAGATTATGCCCCAGAACGGGCTCCTTGGCATCGGGCAAAGCGGACCGTGTTGGTTTTGCCAAAGCAGGGTATAATCGTGGGGCTGGGCCGCACCCTGGCGGAACCGCCGGGGCCGGCGACCCTTTCCAGGAGCATTCTGTGCAAAGCAGGCTGAGGGAGCGCGCGAAGATCATCGGCGGGATCGTCGTGATTCTGGCCACCATTTCGTGGCTGGCGGTCAGCGGCATCCAGGAAAGCAAAACGTATTACGTGACCGTCACTGAATTGCAGGCCATGGGCGACCAGGCCTACAGCCGCCGCCTCCGCGTCGGCGGCGACGTGGCCGTGGGATCCATCCAGCGCCACGACGAGCGCGTCTCATTCACGCTGATCCAGGACAAGAAGACGCTGTCGGTGGTTTACGTCGGCACCGATCCGTTGCCCGATACCTTCCGCGACCGTGCGCAGGCTCTGGCGGACGGCTCGTACGGCCGCGACGGCGTTTTCACCGCGAAGAAGATCCAGGCCAAATGCGCGTCGAAGTACGAGGCTAAGCCGGGCGGCCAGGGAACGCCGGGCACCGTCTACGAGCCGCCGCGGCGCACGGCCGCCGACGTTCCGCAGCAGCGGGAAGCGATAACGAAGCCATACTAAAAAGGTTGCTGAAAAATCCGGCACGGGCAAGAATGCCTGTGCTACCTCCATGGTCAATATCGGGTCATTTTCCCTGATCCTGGCGTTCGGCCTGTGCCTGTACGCGCTGGTGGCGGCGCTGGCCGGGCGCTGGTCCGGCCGCGCGCTGCTGGAGGCCAGCGCCACGCGCGCCGTGGTGGCCATGTGGGTGTCGGTCACCGTGGCGATCACCTCGCTCTGGGTGCTGTTCCTGCAGGACAATTTCGCCGTGGCCTATGTGGCCGCCAACAGCAACGTGGCCATGCCCACCATCTACAAGGTCACCGCGCTGTGGTCGAAACAGGAAGGCTCGCTGCTGTTCTGGAGCTGGCTGCTCTCCTGCTACTCGGTGATTGCGGTCTGGCTGAACCGCCGGCGCCTGCCGCAGTTGCAGGCCTACGTGATTGCCGCGCTGATGTTCATCCAGGGCTTTTTCCTGATGCTCAACGTGTTCGTGGCCAGGCCGTTCACGTTGCTGGGCATCCGCACCGCCGCCGGCATGGCGCCGTTTGTGCCGCCCGACGGCACCGGCATGAACCCGCTGCTGCAGTACTGGGCGATGGCCATCCATCCCCCCATCCTTTACCTTGGCTACATCGGCTTTTCGGTTCCCTTCGCCTTCGCGATGGCCGCCCTGATCACCCGCGCCCCGGGCGAAGCCTGGATCCGCACCACCCGCCGCTGGACCATGGTCGCCTGGCTGTTCCAGACCTGCGGCGTGATGCTCGGCGCGCGCTGGGCGTATGCCGTCCTCGGCTGGGGCGGCTACTGGGGATGGGACCCGGTGGAGAACGCCTCGCTTATGCCCTGGTTCACCGGCACCGCCTTCCTTCACTCCGTCATGATGCAGGAAAAAAAGGGGATGATGAAGGTGTGGAACATGGTTCTGATTTTTTCCACTTTCTTCCTCTGCATCTTCGGAACGTTCCTGACGCGCAGCGGCATCGTCAGCTCCGTGCACTCGTTCGCCAGCTCGCCGATCGGGCCGTACTTCGTGACCTACCTGCTGGCGATGGTGACCTTCTCGGCGTGGATGATCCTCGACCGGCTGGACTATCTGAAGAGCGAGGCGCAACTGGAATCCATCGTCTCGCGTGAATCCAGCTTCCTGTTCAACAACCTGATCCTGCTGGCCGCCTGCTTCGCGGTGCTGTGGGGCACGCTGTTCCCGGTGATCACCGAGGCCATCCGCGACACCAAGATTACCGTCGGCCCGCCGTTCTTCAACAAGGTGAACATTCCCATCGGGCTGTTCCTGCTGTTCCTGACCGGGGTGGGTCCGCTGATTGCCTGGCGCCGCAGCTCGGTGAAGAGCCTGGAGAAGAGCCTGTTCCCGCCGGCGGTCGCGGGCCTGGTTTTCGGCGCCCTCACCTTCGCGATGGGCGCGCGCGGATTCTACCCGCTGGTGTCGTTCATCCTGTGCGGCTTTGTCTGCGCCACCATCCTGTCCGAGTTCTACAAGGGCGCGCGCGCCATCCAGCGCAAGACCGCCGTGCCGCTCCCGGTTGCCGCCGGCCAGCTCACCATGCGCAACACGCGGCGCTACGGCGGCTACATCATTCACTTGGGCATTGTCTTCGTGTTCATCGGGTTTACCGGCGCGGCCTTTAACGTCGAGAAGCAGGGCTCGCTGCGCCCCGGCGAGCCGTTGGCCGTGCGCAATTTCACGCTGACCTTTGAAGAGCTGGAGTTGGGCGATAACGGCAACTATGCCTTCCAGCGCGCCTATGTCCGGCTGGAAAAAGACGGACAGGCCATCGGCACGATGATGCCGGAGCGGCGCGCCTACAAGGCCAGCCAGCAGCCCGGCAGCGAAGTGGCCATCCGCTCGCGCATGAGCGAAGACGTTTATGTGGTCTTCGCCGGCGCCGGCAGCGACGGCCGCGCCGTGATCCAGGTGTTCGTCAATCCGCTGGTGAACTGGATCTGGCTGGGCGGCTTCGTGATGCTGCTGGGGACCGGAATCGCCCTGATGCCCAACCGCGCCGCCGCGCCGGCGCGTGCCGCCGCCGCCGCTCCGCTCCGGACAGAACAAAAGGATGAAGTACTGGCATAAGACCGCCGCGGTCGGGGTGCTGGCCGTGGCGCTGGTGATTGCCGGCGCCCTGGGCTCGTTCCGCGCCCCCACGCCCGAGCAGAAGTTCGAGCGCCTCTCCGACCGCTTGATCTGTCAGTGCGGCTGCGGCCAGCACCTGAACGGCTGCAACATGCATCCCTGCGGCTCGGCCTACCCGATGCGCGACGAGATTCGCGCCGGGCTGGCCGCCGGCAAGGGCGAAGACGAAATCGTGAAAGGCTTCGTCGAGAAGCTGGGCGCGACGATTCTGGCCGCGCCGCCGGCGCACGGGTTCGCGCTCATCGCCTGGATCATGCCGGTAGTCGCGCTGCTGCTCGGCCTGGCGGTGGTGTATCGCGTGGTGCGCCGCTTGCGGCCGCGCCCGGCGCGGGCCACCGCCGGCGTCAGGGCTGACGCGCAACGAGACGCCCTGCTCAAGCGCTACGCCGCCGGCATTGATAGCGACCTGGAGCGCGATGCATGAGCGCTCTTGTTGTTTGCGCCGCGCTGGCCGGCTTTGCCCTGCTTTATTCCCTCTGGGTGCCCCGGGAAGAGGTCCACGTCCCCCCGCCGCCCACGCCGCTCGACCACCTCCGTGAGAAGAAGCGCGTGATCTACGACAACCTCAAGGACCTGAACTTCGAATACCGCACCGGCAAGCTTTCCGACGAAGACTACCAGCAACTGAAGACCTCGCTGCAGTACGAGATGGCCGTGCTGATGAAGAACATCGAGGACCTGGAGAGTCGCGCTCCCAAAACAGCCGGGCCGGAAGCGAAGGCGCCCGGGCCCCCACCCAAGCACCCGCGCGAGTCGGGCGTGTGTTCCTCGTGCGGGCATGCCAATCCTCCGGGGCACAAACACTGCTCGGAATGCGGCTCGAAGCTGGCGATGGCGCTTGCCGCGCTCCTGCTGCTGATGGCCTGGGGCGCGGCGCCCGCATTTGGCCAGAAGGTCTCCGTCGAAGGCTCCATCGAGAATGTCACCACCGGCAAGCCGGCCGCGGGTGTTCCCGTCAACCTCATCAAGGCCGGCGAATTCAAAGACCCGCTGGCCCGCGCCAAAAGCGACGCGCAGGGCCGCTTCCGCTTCGAGCCGGTGGAGCAGCCCGCCGCGCCCGCGATGTTGCTGGTCCAGGCCGAACACGGCGGCGTCCGGTACACCGAGCCGGTCGAGTCCGGCGGCTCGCCAAAAATCGCGCTGAAAGTTTTCGATTCCGGCGCGCCGGCGTCGGCGGTTCGCTTCGCCGAGCGCGCCCTGATCTTGCAGCCGCGCAGCGCAAAACTGCAGGTCACCGAGCTGTACATGGTGCGCAACGAGTCCAGCCCGCCGGCGGCCTATGCGCCCAAAGGCCCGACGCTGCGATTCTACGTTCCCGAGGCCGCCCGCCAGAGCGTGCAGGCCACAGTGCAGGGCGCCGGCGGGATTCCCGTGCCGCTTGATCCCAGGCCTGAGCCGGGCGCGCCCGGAGTCCTCGGCGTCAGCCACGCACTCAAACCGGGCGAGAGCCGGTTCGAGGTCAGCTACCATCTCGATTACCCCGGTTCGCTGCTCTTCGAATCGCAGGCGGTGGAAAAAGTGGAGCGCACGCGCCTGGCGGTGGCCCAGGGCGTCACCGCCGTCGGCGACGGCGTGCGGTTTATCGCCACCGAGCCGCAGATGAAGTTCGGCATTTATGACATCGCCGCCGGCGACCGCTGGAGCGTGAAACTGACCGGTGAAAGCCGCGCCCCCGACACCGGAAGGGACGCCGGCAGCACCGCCGGCGGCGCGGGCAATACCGACGCCGGCGCGGCGCCGGAAGGCGACTCCGGCGTCGGACGGATGCCCGGCTGGGTGGAGTCAAAACTATATCTTTTCCTGGCGGGAGCGCTCACCGCCCTGGGCGTAGGGTTTGCGCTACTCTGGCGGCAGGACCGGCAGTCGGCAGTCGGCGGCCGGCAGTAGGCCGGGCGAGAGCGCGGCGATAAAGCAAGCCGGGCGAGAGCGCGGCGATAAAGAATGACCTGTGCCTGAATTCGCCCTCGAAGCCGTCCGACTCAGCAAATTTCACGGCGAGCACGCAGCGTTGCGGCAGGTGGAGTTCGGCCTGCGTCCCGGCGAAGTGCTGGCGCTGCTGGGCCACAACGGCGCCGGCAAGACGACGCTGCTGCACCTGTT
>JBKKAI010000089.1:0-4402 GCA_046714815.1 Terriglobia bacterium
GGCCTGGAACGGCGACGCGCGCCGCTACGGCGCCGCGTCACGGCCCGCCGCCAACCACGTGTTTGCCGGCGAACTGGCGCTCGAAAACGCCGAGCCGGCCGGCAGCATCCGCTCCCCGTTGCCGCCCGAGCTGCGCGCCTGGCAGCCTGCGCCCGCCGATCCTGCGCCCGCCGCCCATGCGAATGAAGCCGCCGACGTGCGCCTGCTGCGCGACTACCGCCTCCGCCAGGGCCCGAAAAGCTATCGCATCGTCCGCGGCGACCTGCACCGCCACTCCGAGCTTTCCCACGACCTCGGCGGCAGCGCCGACGGCAGCCTGATTGATTTCTACCGCTACATGATTGACGCGGCCGCGATGGACTTCGGCGCCATCACCGACCACCAGATGGGCGGCGGCAACGATTACTGGTTCTGGTACACGCAAAAAACCACCGACCTGTTCCACTGGGCGCCGGTCTACACGGCGCTCTACGGATACGAGCGCAGCGTGCGCTATCCGCACGGCCATCGCAACATCCTGCACGCGCGGCGTGGTGTGCCGGTGGTGGACTTTTTCACCCGGCCGTCGTTGCGCGGCATCCGTCCGCCGGTCGGCGCCAATGCCGACGTGCTGCTCGAGAACGACACCAAGCTGCTCTATGCCGCGCTGCGCGATTCAGGCGGCATCGCCATCTCCCACACGCCCGGCACGCAAATGGGCACCGACTGGCGCGACAATGACCCCGGGCTCGAGCCGGTAGTCGAAATCTTCCAGGGCTGCCGGAACAATTACGAGATCGAGGGCGCGCCGAAATCGCCGCACCCGGAGCGCGACAAGAGCAACCTGGCGCCGCCGCACATGGGCTACATGCCCCTGGGCTTTGTCTCCAACGCCTGGAACAAGGGCTACCGGCTCGGCATCATCGCCAGCTCCGACCACAGCTCGACGCACTACTCTTACGCCATGGTTTATGCGGAAACCGCGGACCGCGCCGGGATCATTGATGCCATCCGGCGGCGGCGCACCTACGGCGCCACCGACAACATCCTGCTCGACGTCCGGTCCGGCGAGCACGTCATGGGCGAGGAGTTCGCGAGCCGTGGCCCGCTGCGGCTGGAGGTGAAGGCGCGCGGCGCCGCGCCCATCGCCAAAATAACGGTGATCCGCAACAACGAAGCCGTCTTCAGCCGCGCCTTCACCACGGCTGACGCCGCCTTCGTCTACCAGGACCAGGACCCGGCTCCGGCGCGCAATCCCAGCTTCTACTACGTCCGCGTCGAGCAGGCCGACGGACAGCTCGCCTGGTCCTCCCCCATGTGGGTCCGCCGCTAGCAAGCCCTGGGAGCGCGGGCGTCCCGCCCGCTGTTTTGCGGATCCACCCTGCAGTTAAGTAAACGGTCCCCCCGCTACATGCGATTGAGGGCCGCTTCGAGGCGATGCCGGCGCGTCAGGCAGGGCGCGAACAGGTCGCCATGTTCTTCCAGTCGCCGCCAGATGGTCTTAATGTTGAACCGCAGCGGGTCAAGGCCCGGCTTCACTTCTTCCCACAGCAGCGGAGTTGAAACCGGTGCGCCTATGCGAGGGCGCAGGCTGTACGGCGGCGGCACCGTCTTCCCCTCACCGTTCTGCAGAAAATCGAGATACACGCGGTCCTTTGGGCGCCGGCTCAGCGAACGCTCCCGGGTGACGAGTTTGGGGATCCGCTCCGATACCATCATGCTGACAAGCTCAGCGAACGTGCGGCTGTGGTCGTAGGTGTACCCGGGATCGATCGGCACGTAGATGTGGATGCCACGGGATCCCGAGGTCTTCGGATAGCCGTTCAGTCCCAGGAAATCCAGCCTGTCTTTGACGGACTGCGCCACACGGACCACCATCTCAAAACCTGCTTTCTCGCCCGGATCCAGGTCGAACAGCACGAAGTCCGGGTTTTCGAGCGAGCCCACGCGGCTCATCCATAGGTTCTGCTCGATGCAGCCGAGGTTGGCCAGATAGACCAGCGTGGCGCGGTCATTGCAGATGACGTAATGGATGAAGTTTCGTGACGGTTTCTCGCTTGATCGTTTCGGAAATGAGCCGTGCTCGGAGACGATGCGCTCGGTGCGCACCCACGCGGGCATCGCCTTCCCCGCATCCTTCTGGAAGAAGAACGGCTTGTGGATGCCGTCGGGGTTTCGCTTCATGGAAACCGGCCGGTCTTTGACGTGGGGCAGCAGGACATCGGCAATCCGGTGGTAGTACTCGATGACGTCGCGCTTGGCATAACCATCCTCGGGGAAGAAGAGCTTGCCGAGGTTCTGGATTTTCAGCGGATGTCCATCCACTTCCACCAACTGGGCGTCGGCCGAGCCCGAGAAAAGCTTCGGCGGCGCGGCGGCGGGTCTTTTCTCCGGTGGTTTCTCCGCCACTTGTTCCGCGGCTGCAACGTCGAGGATTACCGGCGCGCGCATCCTGCCCTCGTTCGTCCATTCGCTGAACTTCACGCGGGCCGTCAGCTCCGGCCGAACCCAGTGCGGTTTCTCGAGGGTGGCCGGGAGGCCGGTGAACGGATTCTCTTCGGTGCGCAGCGGCCTCAGCTTTTCCCAAGCCGCTTTTTGCGAAGCCTGGGTGAAGCCACTGCCGGCATTGCCGACGTGGACCAGGCGGCCGTCGCGGTATTCGCCGAGCACCAGCGAGCCAAAAAACTCGCGGGAGCGGCGCGGCTCGGTGTAGCCGCCCACCACAAACTCACTTTCCTGGACCACCTTCAACTTCTGCCAGGCGGTCGAGCGGCGCTCGTCGTAGGCGCTTTGCCGATGCTTTCCAATGATGCCTTCCAGTTTCTGTTGCCGCGTGATTTCGAGCAGGGCGCGGCCCTCGCCGGCCTGGTGATCGGAGAAAAACAGGCGGCTTTCCGCGGCTGCCGCTGTGAGAAGGCGCCGCAGCGCCTCTTTCCGCTGTTCGAGAGGCACGCGGCGCAGGTCATAGCCATTCAGGTGGATCAGGTCGTAGACGTAATAGATCACCGGGTATTGCGCCATCAGACCCGCGTCGGGAATGGTGTTCATGCGCTGCTGGAGGCGCTCGAAGCTGGAGCGCCCCTGCTCGTCGAGGGTCACGATCTCGCCGTCGAGCACAGCCGCGCGCGCGCGCACGGCCGACGCCAGCCCGGCCAGCTCGGGGTAATGGGCAGTGAGGTCGCGCAGCGCGCGGGACTGCAGGCGCGTCTCGCCGTTTTCGACGAAGGCGATCGCGCGCACGCCGTCCCACTTGATTTCGTACAGCCAGTCGTCACCGTCGGGGGGCTGGGCTGCCAGCGTTGCCAGCATCGGACGCACCGCGGAGGGCATCCCGGCCTGGACGGCGCCGGAGAGCGACGCGGGATCAACCGGCGCGCCTTTTTCGCTCTCGAGTTTTTGGGACGCCTCGCGGCGCGGCGTCTCCCGGCTGAGCGCCTCGCGGCGCGTCATCTCGTCGATCGTGCGGCGCGCGGCTTCGGCTTTTCGGCGGCGGAGGGCTTCTTCGCTTTCCGGACCGGCGCCCGGCGAAGTTTTTTTTTACCGGCTGCCGGCTTCGAACTGGTCCAGGTGGATGATCCCTCGTCGGCCGCGATCTGCTCAAGCGAACGGCGGCTGATCACGCTCCAGTCGTAGTCATCCGCATTCCAGCCGGGCTTGGCATGTTCGTCTTTCTTTTTCAGCAGCAGCCATTCATTGCCCTTGCTTCCGGGACGCCGGGAGCGCATGCGCACCAGCGCGAACTCGCCTTTGAGCTTTTTGCCGTCGAGCCGGAATTTCAAGTCGCCCTTGGCCAGCATCGCCGGCGCGTCACCCGAAGCCAGCGGCTCGTAGGTCCCGGCGTCCCAGACCATCACTGTTCCGGCGCCGTAATTTCCCGCGGGGATGATGCCCTCGAACAGCATGTAGTCGAGCGGATGGTCTTCCACCATCATGGCCAGGCGCTTTTCCGCCGGGTCCTGGGTCGGCCCCTTGGGGACAGCCCAGGACTTCAGCACACCTTCCATTTCCAAACGGAAATCGTAGTGCAGTTGGGTGGCGTGGTGTTTTTGAATCGCGAAGCGGTTGCCGGCGGCGCCGGGCGGGGCTTGCGCGCCGGCAGGCTCAGATGTCTGCTTGAAGTCCCGCTTGCGGCGATACTCCTCAAGGGCCATACAATGAACTATGATACTCCCGGCACCGGCAGAATCTGCTACCGGCGTCATGCCTGCGCGATCGGAACTTACCGAGCCGCGACCTAAAGGGAGCGGCCGCTTCGAAGACTGCCATTGGATCCCCTTGCTCAGCGACCTCGTACCGAATGGCCGCCAATACCTGCTCCCTCTTCCCTATTAGCCTGCGCCGAAGCAACCTTCCGCCCGGAAAAGCGGTGGCAACCCACCCCACTCCAAACCAGAGCCGTCAAGAATCAGTACCACAACTAAGT
>JBKKAI010000090.1:0-2593 GCA_046714815.1 Terriglobia bacterium
CCGGCTGCCGCCACAGGCCACGCCGAGGCCGCGCCGCCCGCCGAGCCCCGGGCCGAGGACGTGTACGTGGTGAAGGCGCCCATTGTCGGCACCTTTTACGATGCTCCGTCGCCCGGAGCGCCGCCGTTCGCCGACATCGGAGACCGCGTGGAAGTCGGCAAGGTGCTTTGCGTTATCGAAGCGATGAAGCTGATGAACGAGATCGAGAGCGACGTGGCCGGAGAGATCGTCAAGAAGTACGTCGAGAACGCTCAGCCGGTCGAGTACGGCGAGTTCCTGTTCGCCATCCGGCCCACCAAGGGCAAAAAGTAATCCGGAATAACCCGGAGCGAAAGCTTCGGGTTGCGGAATGCGGAAAGGAGCCGGCGGGCGGGACGCCCGCGCCCCCCAGGGCATTTCGACATGCGCGCGCAAATGTTCAAAAAAGTCCTGATCGCGAACCGCGGTGAGATCGCCCTGCGGGTCAGCTGCGCCTGCAAAGAGCTGGGCATCGAGACGGTGGCGATCTATTCGGAGGCCGACCGCAACTCGCTGCACGTGCGTTTCGCCGACGAGGCCGTGTGCGTCGGCCCGCCGCGCGCCGCCGACAGCTACTTGAACATCCCCAGCGTCATCAGCGCCGCCGAAATCACCAACGTGGACGCCATCCATCCCGGCTACGGCTTTCTTTCGGAGAACGCCAATTTCGCCGCCGTCTGCGAAGAAAGCAAGATCACCTTCATCGGCCCGCCGGCGGAGCTGATCCGGGTGATGGGAGAAAAGGACCGCGCCCGCCGGACCATGAAAGATGCCGGCGTGCCCGTGCTGCCCGGCTCCGACGGCGCGCTGGCGGGCCCGGAAGAGGCGCGCGAGGTGGCCGCTTCCATCGGCTACCCGGTGATCCTGAAGGCGGTGGCCGGCGGCGGCGGGCGGGGCATGCGCATGGTGCGCAACGCCGGCGAGCTGGCCGCGGCCTTTTCCGCGGCCCAGAACGAGGCGCGGCTGGCCTTCGGCTCCGGCGACCTGTACCTGGAAAAATTCCTGGCCCGGCCACGCCACATCGAGTTCCAGGTGCTGGGCGACCGCTTCGGGCACATCGCGCACCTGGGCGAGCGCGAGTGCACCATCCAGCGGCGGCACCAGAAGCTGATCGAGGAGTCCCCGTCGCCGCGGCTCACCGCCGCCATGCGCAGTGAAATGGGCGGATGCGTGGTCGGCGCCCTGAAGAAGCTCGGCTACCAAAACGCCGGCACCGTCGAGTTCCTCCTCGATGAAGACGACGGCCGGCTCTACTTCATCGAGATGAACACCCGCGTGCAGGTCGAACACCCGGTCACCGAGATGGTCACCAACATTGACATCGTCAAGAGCCAGTTGCTGCTGGCCGCCGGCGAGCCGCTCGACGTGGTGCTGGAGGGTTCGCTCGACGACGGCGACGGCGGCGTGCGCCTGCAGGGGCACGCGCTGGAGTGCCGCATCAACGCGGAAGACCCGGAAACGTTCGCGCCCTCGGCCGGCCGCGTGACCACCTTCCATACGCCGGGCGGCACCGGCGTCCGCGTGGACACGGCGGCGTACGAGGAATGCGTCATTCCTCCCTACTACGATTCGCTGGTGGCCAAGCTGATCGTGCGCGGCCGCGACCGCCAGGAGGCCATCTGCCGCATGTCCCGCGCGCTCGAGATGTTCATCATCGAGGGCATCCAGACCTCGATCCCGCTGCACCTGAAGATCCTCGCCGACCCGGATTTTCGCGCCGGCCGCTTCGACACCGGCTTCATCCAGCGGTTCGCTCCGGCGCCGGTGCTGGTTCGCTGACCGGAAGTGCCGGAAATGTTTCCGCCCTCGCGGCTCTATGCCATAGTAGACTCGGGCCTGGCAGAGAGGCCGGGCGCGCCGGCGGTTGCGGCGCAACTTCTTGGCGCCGGAGTGCGTATTCTGCAATATCGCCACAAGGGACCTTTCACCCGCCGGAACTGGGACGATTGCCAGGCGCTCGCGGAGCTTGCCGCGCAGCACGGCGCGCGATTCTTCGTCAACGACCGGGCCGACGTGGCGCGGCTGTGCGGGGCCGCCGGCGTGCACCTGGGGCAGCGCGACATTTCGCCCGATGCGGCACGTTCGGTGCTGAGCGGCGGCCAGCTCATCGGATTCTCCACTCACAATCTGGAGCAGGCGCGGGAAGCGGAGCGCATGCCGGTGGACTATGTGGCCATCGGTCCGGTTTTCCCCACCCGCACCAAAGAGGAGCCCGGCCCCGCCGTTGGCCTGGAGACCGTCGCCGCCGTGCGTGCCGCGGCCGGGCGGCCTCTGGTGGCTATCGGTGGCATCACTCTGGAAAACGCCAGGGCCGTGATTGATGCCGGCGCCGACATGGTGGCGGTGGCGCGCGATCTGCTCGCGGCCGGCGACATCGCGGCGCGCGCCCGCGCTTTCCTCCAGAGGCTGGACGCGTGAAGCCGGCGCCCCCACCGGGCGCGGCCGGTAACGGCCGCGCTGCCGCCGCGCAGAATCCGGAGCTGGTACAGGGCCTGGGCCTGTTCAGCTCGACGGCCATCGTGATGGGCTCGATGATCGGCTCGGGCATCTTCATCGTCTCGGCCGAAAGCGCGCG